>JAQGHP010000261.1 GCA_028288775.1 Phycisphaerales bacterium
GCGGCGGATTGTGCGAGGGGGTAATCACCACGCCGTCCGCCAGATGCTCCTTGCGTCCGCGGTTGTACGCGAGGATCGCATGCGATATCACCGGCGTCGGCGTAAAGCCTTCATCCCGCTGCAAGACCGTCTCGACACTGTTGGCGGCCAGCACTTCGAGCGCAGTGTGCTGCGCGGGCGTGGAGACCGCGTGCGTGTCCTTGCCCATGATTAGTGGGCCGTCGATCCCCTTGTCCCGCCGGTAATCGCAGATCGCCTGCGTGATGGCGAGGATGTGCGCTTCGGTGAACGACCCGTCCAGCGGCGTGCCGCGGTGCCCGCTGGTGCCGAAGCTCACGAGCTGCTGCGGGTCGGATAAATCCGGCGTCCGCTCTTCGTATGCAACAAGCAAGCCTTTTACGTCGATCAGGAGGTTCGCCGGGGCCGGCTTGCCGGCAAGTGGAGAGATGCTCATGGCTGCCCTTGAAGTAGGATAAAACGGCACGGGCGGCACGCGCGCCGCGCCCGCGACATCCTATCCCACACGGCCCGCGGCACCAACGGGGTTCATCCCGATCGCGCATCCTGGGTGCGTGACCGTTTCGGCGAGATCATTTCTCCCTCCTCCGGTGATCCAGAGGCGGGAACTGAATGCAGACCGCCGGAACTGTCACGGACCCCACGCCCCTCGAATCGCTTGCGGCTCGCTTTGACGGAATACAAATGCTCGTCGGCGGTCTGCAGCATCGACTCGGGGGAAGGATTCTTCATGTCCTGGAGCTGGCAAACGCCGATCGACAGCCGCGGCGGCTTGGGCACGTGCAGCGTCTTCACCAGCGCATCCACCAGCGACGTGAGACGATCGGCCAACGCCCCCGCGGATTGGGCGTCGACCGCTTCGAGAAGCACAACGAATTCGTCTCCGCCGCAACGGAAGGCGCAATCGGCCTCGCGGACCGTCGAGCGGATGATTTGTCCGATCGACCGGAGCAATTCATCCCCCGCGCCGTGGCCCAGCGTGTCGTTGAGGCATTTGAAATTGTCGACGTCGATCATGAGAACGGCCAGATGCATCCCCCCGGTTCGGCAGCGGTCGATGGCTTGCCCCAGGTGCTCGTCGAGCATGCGCCGATTGAACAGGCCCGTCAGCACATCGCGCGTCGCCTGATGGCGGAGCGAGCCGATCTTGCGTTCCAGCGCCTGCGTGCGGCTGGCGATGCGGTCGCGGACTTCATTGTCCATCTTGCCGATCGTGGCCTTCTGCCCGCGGAGTTCGCGGAGAAGCTCCTGGACTTGCGCCGCCAGCGGCGCCAGCCGGCCGTGGATCTGCGAGAGTTCTTCGATCGCCGCGTGCCCCGCGCGAATCTCCGGCACCAGCCGCTCCATGACGCGAAGCGGCCCGTAGACGCGCGTCTGCCTTCGTGCGGCAAACCCCACCGCCGCCAGCCCCGCCCCCGCCGACAGCATGAGCTGCGCCAGCCACGCCGCACGTTCCATATCGTGCCGCCACAGGCAATCGGCCAGTCCAATAATCAATCCCAACTGGGACAGCAGGAGCAACACCGCCACCGCCCACGCCCACCGGGGCTTGGTCTGGTATCCCCCGGGATCGATGGAAGTAGACGGTTTCGCCATGTAAAGAGCCTCACGAAAATTATCGGTCGGGAGGCGGCGCGGATTTAGCTCGGGGTTCGAGCCAATGGGTCGGGTGCTTCCACTCCTTCGAATCCAAAGGGCAAAATGCGGAGCGGCGGGAGGGTGGACCTTCGGTCCGACCGCTACGCGGGGAGGGCAATCCACTTTAGTTCATTTTGACTTTTGCATTTTGCACTTTGCATTCAATTTCCCCTCTGCCCTCTGCCTTCTGCCTTCTGCCTTCTGCCTTCTGCCTTCTGCCTTCTGCCTACTTCCCCCGAACCTAAGTTCCCATTCGATATATCCGATACAACCGTTACCATGTCCCATCTCGCATACGACCTCGCAGTGATCGGTTCGGGCCCCGCCGGGCAAAAGGCGGCCCTGAACGCCGCCAAGCTCGGGAAGCGCGTCGCGCTCGTCGAGCGGCAGGATTGCGTCGGGGGCGTCTGCATTCACACCGGAACCATCCCCTCCAAGGCCATCCGCGAAGCCGTCCTGCACCTCACCGGGATTCGCGAGCGCGCCCTCTACGGCGACAGTTACGCCGTCAAGCAGGACATCCACATGGACGACCTGCTCTACCGCGCCCGCCACGTCGTCAAAACCGAAGTGGACGTGATCCGCAGCCAGATGTCGCGCAACGGCATCACCGTGCTCGTCGGCCACGCCGCCTTCGCCGACCCGCACACCCTCCGCGTCACCCGCGGCGACGAAGTCACCGAGGCCCGCGCCAAACACATCCTCATCGCTTCAGGCACGGAGCCGGCCCGCCCGGCGAGCGTCCCGTTCACCCCCGGAAAAATCATCGACAGCGACGAACTGCTCCAGCTCGCCGAGCTCCCCCGGAGCATGGTGATCGTGGGCGGCGGCGTCATCGGCACCGAATATGCCTGCATGCTCGCCGCGGTCGGCGTACACGTCACCATGGTCGAGTCGCGCCCGCGCCTGCTCGAGTTCGTGGATGATGAAATCGCCGAGTCGCTGCAATTCCGCATGCGCGACATGGGCGTGCGCCTGCGGCTGGGGGAAATGGTCGCGAAGATCGCGATGGTCGACGGCCGCGTCGAAGCGACGCTTGGAAGCAATAAAACAATATACTCCGACACGCTGCTTTTCGCGGTAGGCCGGCAGGGTGCGACGGCGGCGCTGAACCTCCCCGCCGCGGGGCTTACCGCGGACTCGCGGGGAAGGCTCAAGGTCAACGAAACTTTCCAGACCGCCGTCCCGCACATCTACGCGGCGGGCGACGTGATCGGCTTCCCCGCCCTGGCCGCGACGAGCATGGAGCAGGGCCGCCTCGCCTCCAGCCACATGTTCCACGTCCTCACCGAGGCGCAGAGCCCGCTGTTTCCCTTCGGAATCTACACGATCCCCGAGATCAGCATGGTGGGCGCGACCGAGCAGGCGCTGACGCAGCAGAACGTGCCGTACGAAGCGGGCATCGCAAGATACCGGGAAATCGCCCGCGGCCAGCTCATCGCCGACCCGCACGGCCTGCTCAAGCTCCTCTTCCACCCCCAGAGCCGCCGACTGCTGGGCGTCCACGCCATCGGCACCGGCGCGACGGAATTGATCCACATCGGCCAGGCCGTCATGGCCGCGGGAATGCCGATCGACTATTTCGTGGAATCCGTCTTCAACTACCCCACCCTCGCCGAGTGCTACAAAGTGGCCGCGCTCGACGGCATCAACCGAGTCCGCACGCCCGAAGATCTCCAAATCGACGTCCAATCCGCCGAGCCCCCGGCGACCAAAGCGGCGTAGGGAAGGTGAAGACCGACTTCGAAACGCGCACGCCGCCCGGCGGGCTAAAACCGCCGTATCACGTGCCTTCCGAAGGGGGTCGCGAATAAACCCACGCTAAGCACGATTCCTATACACCCCGCGATCAGGCCGAAGATCGCCCTTCCCATCCCATGGCGGCTGGGGTTCTTCTTGATGTCCCGCATGGCAATCAGCGCAAAGGTGATCGCCAGCGGCCCGAACAGCACCGAGCAAAACGGGAACAGCGCGAACAACCCCATATATCCCGCGGCAATCGCCCACCCCGACCGCCCGACCGGCAGCAGCATCCGCATCCCCGCGTCGTCCCCGATGCTCGGCTGCCGCGGCCCCGGGGGCGCGGCCGGGTTGTAATATTCCACC
>JAQGHP010000272.1 GCA_028288775.1 Phycisphaerales bacterium
GCTTGCGCTTGACCGCCACGTCGCCGACCTTTCCGTTCTTGTAGAGATCGCGGTGCTCGTCCACCCAGGCGGTGTCGGTGTTGAAGGTTTCGTGGAAGGCCCAGAGCGGATTTTTTGACGGGTCGGTTTCGCCCGGGTCGGTCTTGTGAATGCGCTTGGGGTCGGTGTACATCCCCATGACTTTTTTCTGCACGGCGTCGGCGTCGTCGGAGAGGAAGATTGCGTTGTTCAGCGACTTGCTCATCTTGAGCAGCGTGCCATCCGGGCCGGGCGCGCCGATGCCCACCAGCCGCTTCACGCGGCCGAGCTTGGGCTCGATCACCGGGAAAAGGCCGCCGGCCTTTACGTAGTCCTTTTCTTCCGTCTGGGGGTCGACGCCGCAGTACATCTGATCGAATCGGCGGGCGACCTCGCGCGTCAATTCCAAATGCGGTAGCTGATCCTCCCCCACCGGCACAAGCTGCGGCCGAAACGCCAGGATGTCCGCGCACTGCCCCACCGCGTAGAGCGGAAACCCAAACGGGTACTTGTCGCCGAGGTCCTTATCCTTGATCTCCTGCGCGAGCGTCGGGTTGCGCATGACGCGGTTGAACGGGATGAGCATGGAGAAGAAGAACGTCAGCTCGTCGATGGCGGGCACCTCGCTCTGGATGAACATGGTGCTCTTTGCCGGGTCGATCCCCGCGGCCAGGTAATCCGTCGCGATGTCGATGACGCTCTGTCGGATGTCCTCGGGCTTGTCGGCGCGCGTGGTGAAGGCGTGCTTGTTGGCGATGATGAAATAGCAGTCGTATTGGTCTTGCAGGGCGAGCCGATTCTCAACGCTGCCGACGTAGTGGCCCAGGTGCAGTTTGCCGGTGGGCGTATCGCCGGTGAGGATTCTTGGTTTGTCCGTTGTCATTTGTCCGTGGTCCGTTGTCATTTGTCCGTCGTCAGTTGCAAGGGTCTGACGGGGTTTGTCGGGTGTTGGTGGCGGGTTGTCAATGATCGAGCCACGTACCGGCGTGAAAACGCATCAGTCCGGACAGTGCGGCAAACGCAATGCTCGCGCCAATCAGAGCCGGGGCGTGCCGCCCCGGTCGGGCCGCAGGCCCGCTCTTACCCTCTCCCTCGTACTCGACTCGTACTCGGGGGAGAGGGCAGGGTGAGGGGCCGGACGTGAAGTGGTGTGATTCGCAAGAAGACCACGTAGGGTGGGCGTACTCGCCCACCATTTGACGCTCAAGCGGTCGACGAACATCGGACGATTCACGACAGACGGTCCGCTCAGCACGAAGCCGCTCTTGCGCATCGACTCGTACAGACGCCGGTGGTCATCCGGTATAATGCGATCATGCCAACCGACGCCCGGGCGGAAACCGTAAATCGGATTGGTCTGTGCATCGATTGTAACTATCCGTTGCAAGGCCTCGCCGACCCGCGGTGCCCCGAGTGCGGGCGCGGCTTCGACCCTGCAAACCCGAAGACGATGAACCTCGGCCGCCCGATCGGCTCCCGCGCCCGGTGGCTTCTGCGGCCGACGGGCCGCCCTACCGTCGTCGTCGCGTTGCTCGCGTTGATTGCGATGCTCGCCGTCACGCGCCCGCCATTGGGCGCGCCGTCCTTGGCCGCGGCCCGCTACTGGCTTCAGCCGCGGCTGTGGAAGACGGGCACGAGCCTCGTCACCTGGCGCGACTGGACGTACACGATCGGGCTGGTGATGGGGATCGTAGCGACAGCGGTGATTTGCCTGCGGACGATCCTTCGAGTCGCCGTTACGGTTTTATGGCGACAGTTTCCCAGGCGTAGCCAAAGGGGGCGTCGACGGACCGCGATTGCGCTCGCCGCAATCGTATGCGCTTCTTTCGCGGGACTTGTAGGCTGGCCTGTTCAGGTCGGGCAACATTGGATGGCCTGTCTCATGCGACTGCAGCCGAACGTGGCGGGCGGGTCTTCCACAACCGGTTGCCCTGTGCCGCTGAGCCCCGAAGAGGAAAGTATCACGCTGCATGTGGGAATGACTGCGCTGCCCGCCACGATCGAACGCCTTTGGGGGACAAAAGTTTTCGTTGAGAGGCGTGGTTTAAGGGCACTACCCGTGCTCATCGAAACATTGAGACGGGAGAAGGCGGGCTCTCTTCGCGCGGTCGACCTCCATCTCATTGCACTTTCCCGTAATGATGCAAACATCGGCCTGTTCAAAGAGTACCTTGCTGATCCCGACCCTGAGGCCCGTGCCGCGGCCGTTGATGGCTTGGGGATGATCTACACCTTGGCATATCCGACATCGAATTCTCAAAATCCGTATTCCGAGAAAACCGCAATCGCCACTGACCCGCCGATCGATACGAGCTTCATGGAGGTTTCGGCCTACCCGAGGAACTTAGCATCCGACGTAAATACCCTTTTGCGAAATGTGATGCTGTCTGGCGCGTCCGCCCAGGAACGCGAGGCCGCAGCCCGGGCGTTGCTCCCGTGGCCTCCTGACAATTACCGGCTGAGGGTGGCGGAATGGGGCGTGTGGATTTCAGACGGCGGGGAGTTGAAACTAGTCCGATCGGTTCTCGACGAGATTCCGCCATTCGTGAGCCGGACAGCAAACCCACTTTCCGAACTGGTCGACCGGATCAATCCCATTTTGATCGTAGATAAGCCGGTAATTCACCTGACCGTAAACGATGCCTTGGCCGTTGACTTGAGCGCAATGATTAGATCGGGCCGTCCTTGGTTCGCATGTCCCAGGCCAGACGATTTCTCCGTTAGCGTGGGCCAATTCGACCGACCCGAAGTCCCTCCGAACCAGCCCGAAGTTCCAAAACCATTGGCGAGGCTCGAGAACGCCAAATTGGGTTCGTTGTCGAATGCCCGGGAAGGCTATCCCTGGTTGAAGCCCCAACATCGCACCGTCGGCCCGCTCGGTGGTTCGGGGGGATGGCCAACGAACGAGATCGACGGTCTGGGACTCCGCTGGCAGAGCTTGATCGTCAGCCCGGTGCAATTGCCCTGGATGGTTCCACCGCCCGTGCCGGCCGATCTCAAATACGCGTGGTGGAACCGACTACGGCAGGTACCGACGTCGTGGATATCCAGCCGCGGCGAATCTGAGCGGTTTCTCTACTACGACGGGCCGACGTTGGCCAAGACACCCGTTGATACCGCCTTGATTGGCGCCAAGCTGCACTTGAACCCGCGGGCATTGCCTCCAGACGGATGGCTTCCAGAAGCTCAAATACGCGAGTCGGAATATAGGCCGAGTGAGCCCCGCGGGCCGATATACCCAGTAAAGGACCCGGCGACGGCGACCCCCTCGCGACAAGGTTTCTTTGTCAAAGTGGCTGGCGGGAAGGTGACCGGTCAGCAGGTGGATGTGCCTTACGTCGAGACGGATGTCTCGATCTTGCCTGTCTCCCCGCTAATCGGCCCCGAGGTGAAAGCACGATTCGATCAGATGCTCCAGGACGCCGGCCTTACCGGCCCCGAAGCAGCGGGGCTCATCGCGTGCTGGACTCCTCAGTTTTTTGAGAAGGAGGGGACGCGGTTCCTCCTGCTTCTTTCAGAAGCGGACTACGACGCGCTGTGCCCGATGAAAGTGCGGCCGGTCCCCACCGAGCGGGCGCGGGTGGGGATCGTGCTGACGGAATTCTAAAAAGTTACTTCGGCTGACTCGCGGCCACCGCCCGGATCGGCGGAGTCGGGCAGCCGGGGTGGAACTTGGAAACAATCGCCGGGCCGTCCACCTCGCAGTCCAGTTCCTTGAGCGTGTCGGCGGTGAAGCGGTTGCAACTGTTGAAGATGCCGTAGTGTGCGGGGTCTTTTACGTACGTCACGTCGTTGGAATCGATGTGAACCGCCGTCTTCGCGTGCAGTTCCCAGCGGGCGTTGAGCGCGTTCACCACCCGCTGCGCCCGCGCCCGCGTGACCGTTACGGCGAAGGCATTTTTGGGGAGGGAGACTTTCGGCACGGGATATTCCTGGCCGGGCTTGAATGTGACATACCGGCGGCCGAAGGCCGAGCCCCAGCTTGCCAGCAGTGCGCCGACGGCGTCCTGCGGGTGGGAGCGGTTGCCGGCGCAGTAGCCCCAGTCGCCGAAGGCGTACTCGACATACCTTCCGTCTGTGGCGGGTAGGTCGGGGAGCATGATCGCCGAGTGAAAACCGTAGTTGGTAACGAAGACCGAAACGGGCTCCTGCACGTGGGCCGGCGGGTAGACCGTGTTCGCGCACCCCATGGCCCAGAGGGGAATTGCCAGGAAGAACAGTATGTGCAGGGCGCGTGGCCGCATGGTTGAAGTTGGCAAACTGCTTCCCGACACCACAAGCCCCGTGCCCGTTCCGCGGCCGAGATCGCACGCGGGGAGTTATATTCGTGGGCCGATGCAATGTAAAAAGTGGACTCGGGCGAGCGCGAGGGATGAGAGGTCTTTGTCACGAGGACCGATCGAATGTCACGGAGTACCGCGACCATGGGCGGGCCGCCCATGCCACGGCGCCACTCAAGAAAGACAGCGACCCGGCATTGCCGGGCCGCGTGGTAATTCCTTGATTCGAGGGACCCGCGCCTGTTCGGTCATTCCGGATGCGCGAGGCGCTTACTCTTGCTGAAGAAGAGTCCGTCGAGGCTGAGCTTACCCGGGCCGACGAAGAAGAGCGTGAGTAAGATGCCGATGAAGACCAGGTTGGGGTGGAACGGAAAGTTTGCGTCGTGCATGCCCGTCACGGCGACCGTGAAGCTGATGACCATCAGCGCCCCGACGAGCCCGGCCAGCCGCGTGAGCAGCCCCAGCACCAGCAGCGCGCCAACCGATACTTCCAGGTAAGGAATCAACTGGAGGTAGCGTAATCCCGCCTCTGGCGGTGCCCAACTTGGAATGGTGCTGCGCGTGTTCGAGACGAACGTGTCCACGCCCCCGTGTAGTTTATTGAAGCCGACAATGAGAAAAAGCACGCCGATCGGCAGCCGTGCCAGCAAGAGGCCCAGGCTTGCTGCCGCCTCGGTTTTCAATGGGTTGCGCATACTGCACCGTCCTTTTGATTCCCCTTTTCCTATCGGCCCATTTGCCATTCTATACCTAGCAAATGAGGGGGCGGAATGGATTACTTGCCCAATTCCTTCCCCCTCCGCTCAGCGGCCAGAACGGCGTCCACGATGGCCCGGGCGACATTTTGCCCCTCCAGGTGCGTGATGGCCGCGTGAGTGGTTCCGCCGGGGCTGGTCACCTTGCGACGCAGTTCCTCAGGGGAGTCGGCGGACGTTGTCAGCAACTTCGCCGCGCCCAAGGCCGTGCGCGTGGCAAGCTGATGGGATTGCTCGGCGGTGAGACCCATTTCGATTCCGGCCCTGGCCATGTTTTCGACGAGATAAAAAAAGTACGCCGGCCCCGAGCCGCTGAGGGCGGTGACGGCGTCGATCTTGTCTTCGCCCACTTCCAGCACCGCAGCCGCCGACTCGAAAATTTTGCGGGCGACGGCCACATCGTCGGCAGTCGCGTGCGTGCCGCGGGCGAGGCCGACCATCCCTTCCCCCACCAGCATCGGCGTGTTGGGCATCGCGCGGATGACCCGCCAATTTTTTCCGGCGCCCAGGTGATGTTCGATGTAGGCCGAGCCGATTCCCGCGGCGATGGAGATGATGAGCGTGCGCGCGTCCGCCGCCGCCCCGATCCCCGCCAGCGCCGCCTGCATCTGCTGCGGCTTGACGCTCAACAGCAATACTTTCGCCTGACGCGCCGCCTGGGCGTTCTCTTCGATCGAGCGAACCTTTAGTTCACGCTCAAACAATTCCCGCCGTTGCGGCGACACGTCCGCCGCGATGATTTGCCCCGGCTCGAACAACCCGGCGCGGATCACGCCCCGCACGATGGCCTCCGCCATGTTCCCCGCACCGATGATTCCAAGCTCGTAGGTCATGGGGCGGATTGTGGGCGGGACGGAGGAGAGTTCAAGGGTTGAAGGGTCCGATGGTTCACCGGTTCAAGGACATGAACCCTTCAACCCTTGAACCTTTTCGCCCCCACCCCTGCCCTCCCCCGGAGTACCGGAGGAGGGAGCTAGGTCCCCGCCGAAACGGTCACGCACTCACGCGCCGATATATTCACGCCATGCTACGTCGAAGCAGCGACGCCGCTTCGCGGTCCAGATACAGCGTGAGATCCGGGTGCTCCTGGAGAATCGACGCGGGGATTTCGGGAGTCACGGGGCCTTCCAGCGCGCGTTGCACCGCCTGCGCCTTCCGCTTGTCGGGTACCGTGCAGACGATCGCGCGGCTCTTGAGGATTTGCCGGCAGGACATTGAGATCGCCTGCTTCGGAACATCTTCAAACGTCGGGAACCATCCCTCGCCCAGTTGTTGGCGACGGCAGGCGTCGTCGAGACGCACGACGAGGTACGGATCCGCTGCATCAAAGTCCGCGGGTGGGTCGTTGAAGGCGACGTGGGCGTTCTCGCCGATGCCGATGAAGGCGACGTCCACGGGATGCCGCTCGATGATCGCGCCCAGCCGGCGGCACTCTTCTCCAGGCTCGCGCTCGGCGTCGACATAATGAAACGCCGCCAGCGGCAAAGGCAGTCGGCGATGAAAACGATCCCACAAATAGAGCCGAAACGACGCCGGGTGCGTGATCGGTAAGCCCACGTACTCATCCAAGTGAAACGCGGTGACCCGGTTCCAGGGGACATCCGGCTCCTG
>JAQGHP010000276.1 GCA_028288775.1 Phycisphaerales bacterium
GATTGGGGTTATAAGAAATGTCACAGTGCGCCGTCGGCCCTCTTTTCATAAGTCGCAGCCGGGGCTGTGGTTGTCGGAAAATGTCACAACGGAGAGGGGCGAAAGCGGGACAAAACGAGACAAAGTGAGACATGGGACGGCGCGCGAATACGCCGCGGTTGATGGCCGCGGCGTATTCGCTTCTGTCGGGATCGTGGGGATTGGAAGGCTCGCTTTAGTCGAGCTTTTTGATCCGGATGTTGCGGAACTCGACGGGGTCGTTATGCCCGGCGAAGCCGAAGGAGCCTTTGGTGCGCAGCAGGCCGGGGTGCTTGCTGTTGGCCATGAAGTCGTGGGCGGTGCTGACGTCCGTGTCGGTGACTACGTTGCCGTTGAGTTCTACTTTGATGGTGTGGCCCTTGATGGTGACGTGTTCGTAGTTCCATTCGCCCAGGGGGCGGAGGTAGCCGATCTTGGCGGGGACTACGCCGTAGACGGAGCAGCAGTATTGGCGGGGGTCGAGGGTTTTGTATTGCGAGGCGGTGTCGTCGAGGATTTGCAGTTCGCACATGCCTTCGTACGCGGTGTCGCCGTGGCCGGGGTAGCGGATGGCCAGGCCGTTGTTGCCGCCGGGGGGCAGCTTGAATTCGAGGCGGGCCTCGAAGTCGCCGTATTCCTGCTCGGTGTGGAGCGTGCCGCCCTTGCCGGGCTTGCACATGATCGCGCCTTCGTGGACCTGGTACTCGTCCACCGGGCCGGCCCAGCCGGTCAGATCCTTGCCGTTGAAGATGCTTTCGAAGCCGGTGGAAGCCAGCTTATCCAACTCGGCGTTTGCCTCTGCGGAGGGAATATCGCGGACGTAGATGTTGCGGAAGCGGATCTCGGAGCCGTGGGTTTGCAGTTCCAGAGGGCCGGTGGGGAGGACGGGGCTGGGCGCGCCCGGCTTGTTGGGGTCAAAGTAGTTGTCGAGGATTTGGCCGTCCACCGTGAGCTTGCCATTGAACCAGACCCAGACGCGCGAGCCGATCATCTTGACGCGGAAGGTGTTCCACTGGCCGATGGGGTTATCCGCGCGGACCAGCGGCCACTTGCCGGGGTTGTCGGCGTGGTTGTTCCACAGGGCGCCAGAGCCCTTGGCTGCGCCGTTGGCGACTTCGTGGGCGTTGTCCGGATCCCAGACTTGGATTTGCGGGTAGCCGCGAAGATAGATGCCCGAGTCGCCGTTGTGGCTGACCATGAGCCAGTCGACGTAGAACTCGAAGTCGCCGTAGTCTTTGCCGGTGGTGAGATAGACGCCGGTGCCGTCGGAGACGATTTCGCCCTTGGCAGAGTCCACGGTCCAGTGCTTATCGCGGTCGGCGTTCCACGCCGTTTCACTGGCGGCGAGTTCCTCCTTGGAGAGCTTGGCGTACTGGTGGGGGTTGTAATCCCGCGCCCGGCCGCGCCAGCCTTCGAGGGTCTTGCCGTCGAAGAGATTGGTGAACCCTTCGGGCGCTTTGTTGAGCGGCCGCTCCTCGGCCAACGCGCTACCGCAGAGCACCGCGAGCATTACCGCCGCCGCCGACATCATCCGATGCATAACCGCTCCAGGATTAGAAGATCGTTACACTGCAACCCGCGGGGAATAGTGGTCCATTCCGCCGATGGACGCAAGTAGTACCGGCGCGACTTGGCAAAGTTGATGGCTCTGCCGTGGCATGGGCGGCCCGCCCATGGTCGCGGTACGCCGTGACGTTCGAACGGTACTCCGGTCGAAGGAAGCCCGAGCGCAGCGACGTCTTCGCCGCGCCGTGGAAACGAACCGCGGTGCGGATAACCGCGAAGCCGCGAAGGGCGCGAAGACAGACGCGAAGAAGAAAAAAGGCGAAGCGCCAAGACCGCCAAGGAGCCAAGAACGCCAAGGCTAAGAGGAGAACTCGAAGGAGAAGACATAGGCAATTTCTTGGCGTTCTTGGCTCCTTGGCGTTCATGGCGCGTGGCACCGGCGCTTCTCCTCAGACTATGTCGTTAGCCAACCGTATGACGGAACACCGGCCCAAACACGGGCGGGCCGCCCGTGCCACGGAAGAGTTAATTCCCGGTCAATGCCTCATGAATGAGTTGGATGCGACTCGCGCTAGTTCCCAAACGCTTCACGTTCGAAAGGGTTGTCCTCATACGCCCGGCGGCCGCGCAGCCAGAGGACGAGGGAGGCGAGGATATAGGCGGGGATGAAGAGAGGCCCCCAGCGTTCGCACTGGCGGACGTGGACGCGTTCGTGGGTGCGGGTTGCGTCGAGGAGCACGCGATCGCGGGCGAGGACGACGTGGCCGAGGGTCATGGCGGATGCGCCGCCGGCGAGGAGGGTGCAGTAGCGGAGGAAGAAGCTTATGGGTCCGCCGTAGAGTTCGAGGACTCCGTCCACCACTTGCACGCCGCCGAAGAGCAGGGCGAAGGGGAGGAAGAGCAACCCGAGAAGGGTGGTGGGGAAGGCCCACACGTATGCCAACACCCGAGCCATGACAGACCTCGCCGGCGCGTCGGGGCGCCTGGAAAGAAATTCACGTTTGACGACCTGTCCTCCAGACGAACTGACCTCGCGGCACCAGCATACCGTCCCCCGCACAGGGCGGTGTAAAATAAAGTTATTTCCGACGGTCGCGCTGGAAGAGGGTCCGATAAATGTTTCGCCGCCGATATGCCCAGGGGGCGCATGGCACGATGCGCACCGGGCGATTTGTCTCTATACTCCCGTCCCTGTCGACCCCTTCTCCATGGCGGAGCGCGAACTCGTGAGCGTGATCGAATCGGAAAGCCCCTCAACCTCCTCCGTGCCCTCGTCGCCGCGCAGCGCCCAGCGCACCGCGGCCCTGGCGCTGGTCTTGGCGACGTTCTTCTGGGGCAGCGGCTTCACTTGGGCGAAGATGGGCGGCGAAGCCGTTCACCGGGCGGCGGGCCTGCCCGATGGATCGGGATTCGGGCCGATCTTCATTCTCGCGTGGCGTTTCACCCTCGCCGGGGTCGCGTGGCTTGTCATGTTCCCCGCGGCACGCAGGGGGTGGACGTGGCGGTCGGCGGCGCGCAGCGGACTCATCGGCGGGTTGCTGGGCTTTGCCATCATCGTGCAGCACCTGGGCCTCGACCTCACCAGCGAAGCCGTCAGCGCGTTCCTTACCAGCCTGACGATATTGTTCGTGCCGATCTTGATGACCGTCGTGCTGCGGAAGCCGCCGCGACCGGTGTTGTGGCTGGGCGTGGGCGTGGCGACGGCGGGCGTGTGGCTGATGACCGGCGCGACGCCCGCCGGCTTCGGCAGGGGGGAAGCGATGGGGCTCGCGTGTTCGTTCGCGTTCGGCGTGTACATTCTGGTGGTAAACGCGATCGTCCCGCGCGAGGTCCCGTGGCGCATCACCGCCGGGCAGTTCATCGTGGCGGGTGCGATGTGTTTCGCCGCGTGCGCGTTTACGCCACACGGCGCGGCGAACCTCCGCCCCGCGGCGATGGCCCGCATTCTGGCGACGCCGGCGGTGTGGCAGAACGTGGTGCTGCTGGCGATTTTCCCGACGATCGCGGCGTTCGGCCTGCTCACGCACTTTCAGCCGCGACTCGACGCCACGCGCGCCGCACTGATCTATCTGGTCGAGCCGATCGTGGCCGCGGCGTACGCCGCGGTCACAGTGCATCACGGCCTGGGCTGGAGGGCGATCGAAGGGGCGGCGCTCATTCTCGTGGCGAACGTCATGGTCGAGCTCCTCTCCTCCCGCGCCGCCCGCGCAACCCCGCCTATAGTGATGGATTAGGCGTTGCATAGAAATTTACATAGATTGCAGTTGACCTTCGCCAAAAAATCCGATACATAGTAGTACCGCGCCGTGTGGCGTGGCGTATTAGGAACAGCAATGACTTTCGCATTCGCCCAACTCGTTCCCGCAACCGCCGGACAGGCTGCCGCACAACGGCAAGCCGCCGGTGCGGGTACGAACGGCCGCGCGCAGCAAGGGAACGCCCAGCGCGCCGGTCCCGGGTGAAGAGCTTTAACGTGGTGACACGAAAAAGCCCCGAAACCCGGCCAGGTTTCGGGGCTTTTTTGTTTTCGTGAAAAAGCGAGTTTTCACGGCGGAAATGCGGCCGCCGTGCCGGGAGAAGGTGCGCGCCGTGCGGATGGACTTTGAAATCTGAAATTCAAAATCTCATATTTGAGATTTCAGATCTGGAATCGGGCCCGGTTGGCGAAGTGGCATCGTGCGTCTCTTCCAAAGACGACTCACTGGTTCGATTCCAGTACCGGGCAATCAGAGAAGTGCAGAGTGCAGAATGCAGAATGCAGAGTGAGAGTATGGATCATAGAGAGCGACGACGGAAATTTAACGGCAGCACAGACTGACGGTCTCAAGGGAAGTTTCGTTTCCTCTGCCTACCGCCTACTGCCCTCTGCCTACTTGTCACGCGCGATTGGTGAAGTGGTATCACGCGGCCTTGCCAGCGCTGCGTCGCAGGTTCAATTCCTGCATCGCGCAATTTTTGGGGCCATGGTCTAATTGGAAAGACCCGACTCTTGCACAGTCGTGATCCCGGTTCAAATCCGGGTGGCTCCATTTTGCGAAGCAAAATAGAGCAGGAGAGAAGTAGATCAGGGGAGCAGGAGAAGCAGACGAGTATCAAACGTCGAGCGGCGTTCCGTGCCCGCCACCTCTCTCCTGCGGTCT
>JAQGHP010000278.1 GCA_028288775.1 Phycisphaerales bacterium
TTCCCCGCCGCGGATGGCGCGAGCGGCGTGGTCGGCCAGTGGCGCAGCCCCGGCGACGGCCTGGCCGAGAGCCTCGTTCCGCACCCGCTGGTGAAATCGGTGACCCGCGTGTTGCCCGACCGCTACGTGACGGAGATTTTCATCCCGGCCAAGGCGCTGCACGGCTACGACCCCGAGCATCAGCCGCAGCTTGCGTTCAATATCCAGACGAGAAACTACCAGCACGCGAGCGAGTTTTTCTGGTCGGCCCCCAAGCAGGTTCTGACCCAGGCCCGCCCCGCGACGTGGGGAACGTTGTATCTTTCGCAGCCCTCGCTGGCGCCGGAGGTTCGGCAGCCGGTGGCGAATATCGACAAAGAGGGAAGGTGAGTGCTGAGGGAGAAAACGACTGAGGACTGAGGACTGTAAGTTAATCATTCACGCCGAGTACGAGCTGAAAGCGAGGCCCCGGATTCGAGGGGCCGGGAAATCCCAGCGCTCTGAAAAATCCGGGGTCTCGCTGTCGCTCGTACCCGGCGTGAAGGAATATGCTCTCTCAGTCCTCAGTCCTCAGTCCTCAGTCCTCACTGCGTGTGCAATACTTGCGCGCAAAAAAGAAAGCCCGGCTCCTAAAAAGGAGCCGGGCTTCTCAGTTGTGCGAACTGCTGTGATAGGGGAACGACCCGCAGGCCGCTCCGTTCTATCGAGCTGCCAAAGCAGCTGCGTGGTCCGCAGGAATCGCACCTGCGGAAGCTGCTAGAGCAGCCCACACATACAGTCAGAATTGGTCACGGATCACCTCCATTTCATCGGGCGACGCGTCGCAACGGACGAGCGCCCAGAACCATGCCAAGCCGTCGCGGGCGTATTCGAGGGTGACTGTCGGTCGCGGTTTGAGAGGCGACAGGCAAAGGCAAAAGCCTCGCCATCATCACCACTGGGACACCGGCCTTAGTAAATCCCTCTACTGGCCCGCCGCCAGGCTCTTTCTCCCGGCAACGCCTTGCCGGGAACATCCCTCCTCCCGAGGAGAACCGGGAGGAGCCGTCCGGGCTCATGTTTCCACTCACCCGGACGCCCGAATAATACGCCGCGGGCGGGGAAAAGATCAAAGAAAAAATGGAGGGGGAGCGAAGGAGCCAGAAGCCAGGAGTCACGAGAATGCAATACGCGGCGAGCGGCAATCAATCAGTCTTTGACGGCGCATGATGCCCGTCCCGCACCGCACGTAATCCCCATTCCGGCTCCTGGCTCCTGGCTTCTGGCTCCTTCCTCCACTCCCTCACCACGTTTGCCCGTTTGCCCGATACAATAGAGACGTATGCCCGACGCGAAACAGACCCTCGAGCAGTATTACCTGGAAATGCGCTGGCGCTGCCTCTCCCTCGCGGCCGACCTCGACCGCGTCGAGCGGGCCGAGGGCGGCAAAGCCCTCCTCGACGCCGACCCCCGCCTGCATAAGCTCCGCCAGGCCATCGGCGTCCTGCTGGAAGGCAAGTCCAACCGCGCCGAGCAGGTCCAGAACATCTTTAGTGATAAGACTCCGCCGCCGCGGTGAGAAAGGACTGAGGACTGAGGACTGAGGACTGAGTGGAAGAAAGCGACGCCGTCTCTGGCATTCACTCAGTCCTCAGTCCTCAGTCCTCAGCACTCTGAATGCGTTTCATCGATCCCCACATTCATTGCGTCAGCCGCACGACGGACGATTACCAATACATGGCCCGTTGCGGCGTGGTCGCCGTCTCCGAGCCGGCGTTCTGGGCCGGGTACGACCGCTCCAGCGCCTCGAGCTTCGCCGATTACTTCCGGCACCTGATGGAAGTCGAGCCCAAGCGCGCCGCCCGCTACGGGATCGACCACTACTGCTGGCTCTGCATCAACGCGAAGGAAGCCGAGGACGTGGAGCTCAGCCGCGAGGTCATCAAGCTGATTCCCCCCCTGCTCGACCACCCCCGCGTGCTCGGCGTCGGCGAGATCGGCCTGAACAAAAACACCCGCAACGAGATCACCGTCTTCGAGGAGCAGGTGGACGTCGCCGCCAGGTACGATCAGCTCATCCTGATCCACACGCCGCACTTAGAAGACAAGCACAAAGGCACGTCGATCATCACGAGCATTCTCAAGAACGACAAACGGATTAAGCCCGAGCGCGTGCTGGTGGACCACTGCGAAGAGCACACCTTCCGCATGGCGAGGGAAAACGGTTTCTGGGCCGGCCTGACGATCTACCCCGTGAGCAAGGTGACGCCGCAACGGGCCGCCGACATGCTGGAAGTCTTCGGCACCAACATGGTCTGCGTCAACAGCGCCAGCGACTGGGGCGAAAGCGGCCCGAATTATTTGACGGACACGTGTCTGGAATACCGCCGTCGCGGTCACAGCGAGGCCGAGGCGACGGAAGTTTTCTACAACAACCCGTGCCGGTTTTTCGGGCAGTCGGCGAAGTGGAAGCTCAAGCCGATTGAGCCTGGATGATTCGATTGTTCCGCAGCCTCGGCCCGGATTGCGGTTTCCGGGCCAATGCCTACGGCTATCTCGGGGTTGGTGAATGGCGGTTTACACGACCTTGTTCCTGGCAAAGTCTATCGAACTTCTCAGCGGGTTTCCGGGTTTGAAGCCACCATTGCCCACTCCGACTCGCCGACAATTCCGGAATCCTTTCACAAAGCAACTCGTTACGATCGAGACGCGCGAGCCAGATTGGCTGGACGATGATGGAGGCAGCGTGATTCCGCAATATCGCGCTTTGTCCCTTCAGGGGCGCCATGAAGACTATCTTGAAGGCCGCCTTCCCCCGTTTGTCCGCGAGAGGCAACATTGGGCTGCGAAGGGTTTGACGGCTGTCGAATTTGAACCTTTGTTGAAGGCCATCGACGTCGGCGCCGAACTGGTATCTCCGATTTACGCACCACCTTCTTCGGGCGCGGTCTTGCGGGAGTTTCCACCGGATTTTATTTCCAAGCTGATCGGGAGCAGCCGATCTGAAATTGCCAGGCGTTGGGCCGCGGAAATGTCTTCTCCGGAGCACACACACTCCGTGGCAGGCACAAGGTTGAACAATGGTTGGACAACGGATCAAGCTGCGCAAATCTTGACGCCCCTTGCGTCGTTGGCGGGTAAGGCAACGCCTGGCCAAGCGATGTATTTACTCATCGAGGCGTGATAGCAACTCGATGGTCGAAACCAGATGCTCCAGGTCCGGCCAGCCCCCTTCTTTCGCTCCAACGCGCAGGCCTCGGAAATGCTCGCTGGGGAGTCGGCGGCCTTATCATTCCACCTTCCGCGGCAAAATCCCCTCCCACGCCTCCGGATGCACCTGCGCGTAAAACCGTCCCCCCAGCCGGGTGATTTCCATCGGGCAGTGATAGACCGGCGAAAGCGTCCCCGGCGTGAGCACCTGCTCGGGCGTGCCCATGGCGGCAGCGCGGCCGTTGTCGAGCAGCAATATGTGCGACGTCGCGGGGGGTAGCTCTTCCAGATGGTGCGTGATCATCAGGACCGTGGGGCGGTCCTCCGCCGGGGTTGTGGTGAGGCCCTGCACGGCAGCGAGGACTTGCTCTCTGGCCAATAGATCGAGGCCGGCAGTGGGCTCGTCAAGCATCAGCAGGCGCGGGCGGACGACCAGGGCGCGGGCGAGGAGGCAGCGCATGCGTTCGCCGCTGGAGAGGGTGGTGTAGCGATGGTCGGCGACGTTATGCAGGCCGACGCGGTTGAGAATTTCCGTCGCCTCCTCAAGCATGTGCGGGGTGACTTCTTCGTACAAACCCAGCGTGCCGAAGAAGCCGGTGAGGGCGACTTCGTGCGCGGTGAGATCGGGATCGAGCTCGACGGGGCTTGTGGAGGTGACCAGCCGCAGGCCCCGGCGGAGCTCGTGCAAATCGACTTCGCCGAAGTGTTCGCCGAGCACGCGGACGTCGCCGACGGTGGGCCACACGTGCCCGGCGATGATCTTTGTCAGCGTGCTCTTCCCGGAGCCGTTGGGACCCAGGATTGCGGCGCATGCGCCCGCGGGAACCGTCCAGTTGATGTCGCGCAGGATCCACCGCTTCGACCGAACGATGCCGACGCCACGAAGCGCGATTGCGGATTGGGGGTCTATCATGTGTAATTCTGCCGTGGCACGGGCGGCCCGCCCGTGGTCTGCGATATGCCCTGGACATGGCGGGACGCCGGCGAGTTCCGTCCAGTCATACACCGGCCGTCCCGGCAATATGTGGCACAGCCGCCCTCGGCTGTGACTTTCTTCTTCCGCCTGCGGCGGAATCACAGCTGAGGGCGGCTGTGCCACAATGCAGCGAATCACGGCGATGTAGGGTGGGTGTACTCGCCCACCGTTTTGTACGATCTACGCCGCTTGAAGACGGTGGGCGAGTACACCCACCCTACCCGACTGGTCCCCTCTCCCTCGTACTCGGGGGAGAGGGATAGGGTGAGGGGCGGAACCTCGAGTTGCGCTTCCATTACGAATCACGCAACTTCACGCTCGGCCCCTCACCCCCGCCCTCTCCCCCGAGTACGAGGGAGAGGGAGTAGCGCCCAACACCATAAGAGGAGCTGAAAATGGTCGCAACCGCCGCCCGCACGTTTGTCCCTGCTTCCGCCAGCCCGGCGGACTTTTCTCAGCTTGAGCCTTTGTACCTTCAACTGCTCGATCGCCCGCTGACATCCGTCGCGGACATCGAGGCGTTTCTGCGCGATTTCTCCGAGCTTTCCGCGGTTGTCGATGAGTACGGCAGCCGTCGCTACATCGACAAGAGCTGCCACACCGATGACAAATCTATCGAAACCGCCTTCCTCCAATTCGTCGAGCAGGTGGAACCGAAGATCAAGCCGCTCTACTTCCGGCTTCAGAAAAAGCTGCTCGACTCCCCCGCACTCGATCAGCTCACCGGCGAGCGCTACCGCATCCTCATCCGCCAGTGGCGGGCCGACGTCGAGCTGTTCCGCGAGGAAAACGTCGCGATCGAAACGGACGTCACCAAGACGGTCAATGAATATGACAAGATCAACGGCGCGATCATGGTGAATTTCCGCGGCAAGGAATACACGCCGCAGCAAATGGCGCGATTCCTCGAAGACCCGGACCGCGCGATGCGCAAGGAGGCGTGGGAGGCGAACACCAATCGCCGACTGGCCGAGCGCGAGAAGTTTGAGGACATCTTCGAGAAGCTTCTCCCCCTGCGCGAGCGCATCGCGGCGAACGCCGATCTGGCCGACTATCGCCAGTACGCCTGGAAATCGAAAAAGCGCTTCGACTACACGCCCGAGGACTGCCTGCGCTTCGCGGATGCGATCGCGGAGTCGTGCGTACCTGTCGTGGCACGGCTCAACGCCCAAAGGGCGAAGGACCTCGCCGTGCCGACGCTGCGTCCGTGGGATCTGGACGTGGATCCGCAGGGCCGGCAGGCGCTGCGGCCGTTCGCGGAGGACCAGGTGCCGCTGTTTGTCGGGAAGACGCGGGAGATCTTTCAGCGGCTGTCGCCCGCATTGGCATCAGACTTCGACCAGCTCGGCACGCATCACAACCTCGACCTTGATAGCCGCAAGGGCAAGGAGCCGGGCGGGTACCAGATGTCGCTGGAGGAATCGAAGCAGCCGTTCATATTCATGAACGCGGCGGGTT
Source organism: Phycisphaerales bacterium (assembly GCA_028288775.1). GTDB lineage: Bacteria > Planctomycetota > Phycisphaerae > Tepidisphaerales > Tepidisphaeraceae > RYN-428. The sequence goes on from JAQGHP010000278.1 coordinate 5,603, forward strand.
TGCACCGCGACGTCGAGACGCTTTTGCACGAGGGCGGCCACGCGTTCCATTACCTCGCCGCGGCGGGGCGTGAGCCGCTGGTGTTCCTGCGGTCGGCGCCGATGGAATTCTGCGAGGTGGCGAGCATGTCGATGGAGCTGCTGGGCAGCGAGCATTTCGACGTCTTCTACGACGAAGCGGACGCCGCCCGCGCCAAGCGCAAACTGATCGAAGGGATCATCCGGTTCCTCCCCTGGATGGCGATCATCGACTCGTTCCAACACTGGCTCTACACGCACCCGGGCCACACGCGTGAGCAGCGCACCCAACACTGGACCGCCCTGCTCGACCGCTTCACCGCCGGGGTGGATTGGAGCGGCTACGAGCCCGCCCGTGAATCGTCCTGGCAACGGCAGCTGCACCTGTTCCACTCCCCCTTCTATTACATCGAGTACGGCATCGCCCAGCTCGGCGCGTTGCAGCTCTGGATCAAGGCCCGCCACGACCCGCGCCAAGCGCTGGCCAACTACCGCGCCGCCCTCGCCCTCGGCGGCACGCGCACACTTCCCGAACTGTTCCGCACCGCCGGCATCGCATTCGATTTCTCGCAAAAGACGCTGCGCCCGTTGATGGAGGCGATGGGGGAGGAGTTGGATAATGTCCCCTCTCCCTCCTAGGGAGAGGGTCAGGGTGAGGGTGAATCGCGGGGAATTACAGGCGGCGCATTTCGCGAAAAGGTCTCAGATCCTCCGTGGCCGGGGCGCGTCGCCCATGAAATGCCGCCAGCGAGGCAAAAACACGGGCGGGGCGCCCGTGCCACATACAGACGGAAACCGCATCCAAACACGGTTCAGCATACTCTTGCGCCGAACCCTCACCCCGGCCCTCTCCCTGGGAGGGAGAGGGAGTCGGAATTACCCCAACGTCCACCCCACATCCTGCAACCCCGCGTAGTCCAGCGCAGTCAGCGCTCGTCGCGTGCCGGTTTGCAGGAATGGGTCCATTTCACAAAGCTGCTTTACGCCGTTTACGGTGCTGAAGGTGCCGTCCGCCCAGTGCTCGCGGTCGGGGGAGAGGATGGGATTTTTGCCGCCGTTGGCGGCGCGGGCGTGGGGGCCGGTGAAGACATTTCCCGATACGTACGTGTTCCACGAGTCGGCGGTGCCGAGGCCCAAAACGTGGCAGATTTCATGGCGGGCGACCGAGAGAAAATCATTCTGCGTCGCCTTGGGGAGAGCGGCGGAGAGGTTCCAATTCGTGGTCGAGCTGAAGGTGATCGATCCGCCCCAGGTGCCGTTATCCGTGGGGCTGGGGACGAGCGCGCCCGCCTGCCCTCGGCCCTCGACCGCGTTGAGCCAGTCCTCCGAGCCCGTCACGTTCCACCCGCCGGGCGCGGCACGGCCCAGCTCGTTGCTCACCAGCGAGGAACTAGCCCCCACATAAATGACAACCGTATCGGCGGCAATCACGGCGTTGTGAAACGTCAGCGTTTGCGCCGAGCCGGCGGGGTCCGCGAAGGTTTCGTTCCAGGAGTTCGCACCGGCGGGCACGATCGCGGCGGGGTTATCGATGAAGTCGGCGAACGACTGGGCCGCGTCCTGCAAACGCGCCTTCGCATCCGGGTGGGCGGCGAACCAGCCGGACTTGTCGTAGCGGTAATCGAACACGATCTTCAACCCCGCCGGGGCGGAGAGCGCGAGATGGTAGTTCGCCTCCCCACTTCGGTCGAGCACGCGGACGAAGTACGTCCCCGCGGTTAGTGACTTGCTGATCGTTTCGTTCGTTCTGCCAGAATGGGAGGACGTCGCGAGTACTTCCGAGGGCTCCACGATCCCGTCGTGATTCGCGTCGCGGATCAACTGCAAATCCGCGTCGGCCGTGAGCCCCGTCAGCGAGGCAGTAAACGGCCGCGAACCGGGCAGCGTGAATTGGTAGAAGCCATCCGTGTGGGAGTAGCCGACGAAATCGGAGTAGCTCACGCTGCCGGCGAGCGTGCCGACGTTCCGCGCCGTCGCGGGCGTAACCCCGGCGTAAGCCGCGGAAAGGGAGAGGTTGTACCCGGTCGCCTTGCCAGCGGTCGCGTTGATCGCGACGTAGTACGTCCCCGCGGGGAGCATCGTGCTGACCCACTGGTTGGCGGTGCCGGCGCGGGTGCTTTGCGTCACGACTTCGCCAGCGTCGATCGACAGATTATGGTTCGCGTCGCGGATGATGGACAAGTCGGCGTGCGTGCTGAGCTTGGTGAGGTAGGCGGAAAGCGTGCCGGGGGCTGAGAGCGTAACGGAACGGTACACCGCCGGATTGGCGCTCGCGCTGATGGACCCCGTCAGCGAACTCTCCCCGGCCAGCGTGCCAAGGTTGATCGCTGCCGCCAGCGCGTGGTCGCAGAAGATGCGACGCTCCAGGGTTTGCACGAGGGGAATACGATTCGAAGCCCTGCGCGTGCCGTTCGATGCCGCTGATATGTCCGTGCGCGAACTCCGTTTCCCTCGCATACTTCTCCCATGAGTCCGTGGCATGGGCGGCCCGCCCATGTCGCCCGCGCTACACTGTTATTACCTGCGCCACCACCATCCAAGCGGGTTGGGCATTCGTTCAGCCCCGCTGCTTGCGGGGCGTTTCCCTTTCGCTTTCGCGAAACGCGCCTCGCAAGCGAGGCGGCTAAACGGTCGAGGCCGTCGGTGGTTCTCGCGCCCGCCCAGCCACTCCAACATGCCTACGAGCGAAGGCCGTCCACCGTTCGTTTTCCCCGGCAACTTTCGCTATGCCGCGTCCACAAGCTCCGCCTCGGCTTCGGGCTTCATCCGGCCGGCCCGCACATCCTCATTGTACTTTAAGCGCCAGTCGAGGAAACGTGCGATGGCCGCGTCGAAGTCCGCGCCCGATTCGATCGCCCGCATCTCCTCGCACAGCATCTTGCACGGGCGCATCTGCTTGCCGTACCAGCTGACCCGCTTGCGCAGTTCCAGCACCGCCGACCGCTCGTGGCGGTATTTCACGATGTTCCAGAAATGGTCGCTCATCAACCGGCACTTCTGCTCGATCGATAGCGTCGGCGGAATCACGCCCGTCGTCAGGTAGCTCCACGTGTCGCGGAAAATCCACGGCGCAGAGAGCGCCCCCCTGCCGATCATCACCCCCGCGCACCCGGTGACGTCCATCATGCGCTTCGCATCCTGCGGCGTGCGGATGTCCCCGTTCCCAACGACCGGAATTTGCTTCACCGCCGCCACAACTTCCGCGATGCCTTCGAGCCGGGCCTTGCCCGTGAAGCGCATCTCCGTCGTGCGGCCATGGATCGTGATAAGCTTCACGCCCGCATTCTCCAGTCGGGCGGCCAGCGACGGCGCGACGATGCACGTGTCATCCCACCCCAGCCGCAGCTTCGCCGTCAGCGGCGTATGCTTCAGCACGCCGATCACGCGATCCACCATCCGCAGCGTTTTATCCGGGTCGCACAATAGCTTGGAGCCCCCATCCCGCTTGGTGACCTTATCGACCGGGCACCCCATGTTGATGTCGATGACATGCGCCCCGCGGTCCTCGGCCCAGCGCGCCGCATCGCAGAGGCGATCGACGTCCCCGCCGTAAAGCTGCATGCACAGCGGCGAATCCTCCGCGCAGGTCGCCGCCAGCTCCATCGATCGCTTGTTCTCCCGCAACACGCCCTCGGGCGAAAGCAGATCCGTGCAAGCCATCCCCACGCCCCCGCACGACCGCGCCACGAGCCGAAATGAGACGTCGCAGTACCCGGCGATGGGCGCAAGAAGAAGGTTGGTGGCCAGTTGCAGGTCGGCGATTTTCAGCGGCGAAGTCATTTTGGAACCAAATCACAGAATCGAATTTCGAAGCTGCATCTTAGCACAAGTTGAATGTCGCGGCGCTATTACGGTGCGGCCCCTTTCGGCGTCCGGGCCATCGCCGCTGCTTGCGGAGATCACTGAATATATTTGTTTTCACTTTGTTTTCGATTCTTTGTTGTGCGGCAGCATGTGGCTGCATATAAGCACTGCGTCACGTCTACTCGCATTCGAGAGAATTTCACAATTTTGGAAGGAGCTAGTCATGTCTTCAGGTAGGGAGATCAATTCGCAGGCGTCGTCCAGGGCAAGTCACAATAAAGGGCTGGCTTCCCGCGCCGCGGCGCTGGAAGCGAGCGTGCGACCGGTACTGGAGCAACTCGAGTCGCGCACGCTGCTTTCCGTCTCGATCATCAATGGTGCGGGTTCGGGCTACGTCGGGAACGGCGCCGGCGGACCGCCCGACGTTACCGGCGCCGCAGGGCCGAGCAGTTACCTCGAAATCACCAACGATACGGTCACGCTTTTCAGCCCCAAACCGGGCGGCGCGATTCTGGCCCAGCATGGGATCAACGATTTCTTTTTCAATTCAGCGATCGGGAACGAAACACTCATCGATTCCACCTCCCGCGGGACTGCCGACTCCACCGGGACCTTCGACAACCTGATGGGCGCCAGCGGGCGGTTCATCATCGGAAACATTGACGTCGACACGGCCACGAACGTCAGCCAGTACATCTTTGCCGTCTCCACGTCCAGCAACCCGACCACCTTTACGACGGCGGATTGGAATTTCTACCACGTCACCACCACGCGAGGCTCGGGCGCGAGCCAGGCCTGGACCGACTATCCCGGCAACCCTGGCTTCAATGCCGATGCGTTCGTCGAAACCTTTAACATGGCCCAAGGGACCGGCCTCACCGGGAACGGGCAGGTGGTTGCCATCAACGCCAGCGACCTGGCCGCCGGCGTCCCACAGGCTTCGCTGCACTTCTTCAACACTGACATCAGCGGCAGCAATAGCTACCGAGCGACCGTCATGCAGGATTCGGTGCCCGGCGGCCCAATGTGGCTCATCCGAAACCCAAATAACGGTACCAACGTCAATGTCACCCGCATGGACAACGTCCTGTCGGGTTCCCCCACCTTCACCACGACATCGCTGGCACTTCCAGCGGCCAACAACTATTCCCCCTCCAGCATTAACAACCCCCTCAACTCCGACAACACGGTGTCGATCGACGGTGACGTTGACGACGACGCAAACAATCCCGGCAACAGTCCGGCGAGTGACATCGACAACCGAATTTTGAACGCCGGGGAATACAATAACACCATTGTTGCCGCGCATAAGGTTGCGGTCGGCACGGCCGGTGTCGTCTCGGCTTCAGTCCCGCTGCCCTCGATGGCGAATCCCAATCCGGGAGGCTCCGGTTACGCTGTTGGCGATACATTGACTGTTTCCGGCGGCACGTTTACCACGGCGGCTACGTTGACGGTCGCCACGCTGGGCGCCGGCGGCAGCGTCGCCACGGTCACCGTTGCCAACTCGGGCAGCTATTCGAGCCTTTCCGGGGTTAACGGCACCGTGACCGGGGGCGGCGGCAGCGGGGCAACATTCGGCATCAATTTCAATGGCCAACTGGACGTCCAATGGTACGCGATTAACGTCAGCGGCACCCCCGCTTTTCAGCAAGTAGGTGGTGTCAACAACGTCGGCCGCATCGGCTTCGGTGCCAATACCTACTCCGTCGAGCCGGCGATCAACATCAACTCCAAAGGGGAAATCGGCCTGGGCTTCATGGAGTCCGACACGCTGGGGGGCGCTGTCAACGCCGCCACCGGCGGATTTCTCTCGACGTTTGTGACCGCACGCCTTCCGACCGACGCGGCCGGAACCATGCAACCCGTCGTCCTCGTTTCCGCCGGAACCGGCTCCGGAACAATTACCGGCAGGATCGGTGATTTCAGCGGCATGAACGTCGACCCGGTGAACGGAACGTTCTGGCACGTCAACGAATTCGGCGGCGCCAGCGGGCCCACCGTCATCGCCAACTTCACGCCCGAGGCCCGGCCGACAGTCACTGCACCCGCCGATCAAATCGCAGTTGAAGGTGCATCCAAGTCGTTCAATCTTGGCTCCTTTACTGATCCCGACGGATCGCCATGGTCGGTGAAGGTCGACTGGGGCGACGGGGCAACCGATTCCTTCTCCCAGGCCAGCACCGGCTCGCTGGGCGCGCGCGCGCACACCTATGCGGAAGAGGGCGGCTATATTCCGACGGTTACGGTCACCGACAGCACCGGCCTCTCCAATTCGGCGACGTTCAACGTGAGCGTCTCCGACCCCGCCGTCGTCGCCATCGGCGGCATCGCCCTCTCGCCCGTCGAGGGCGCCGACACCGGCACCCAAACCGTCGCCACCTTCACCGACCCCGGCGGCGCGGAGACGGGCTCCTCCGATTACTCCGCCACCATCAACTGGGGCGACGGCTTGACCGACACCGGCAACATTGTGCTTTCGGGCGGCACCTTCAGTGTGCAAGGCCACCACACCTACGCCGAGGAAAGCGCCGCCGACCACCTCAACTCCAACCCCTACACCATCACCGTGGTCATCAACCACGAAAGTACAACTGCGCAGACCGTCACCAGCTCGGCGACCGTCTCCGACCCCGCGGTCGTACCCATCGGCGGCGCGACCTTCACTGCCACCGAAGGCACGCCCTCGGCCTTGCAAACCGTCGCAACCTTCACCGACCCGGGCGGACCGGAAGTGGGCCCCGGCAACGTCGTCACCGACTACGCGGCCGTCATCGCCTGGGGCGACGGCTCGACTTCCCCCGGCATAATCACCGCCAACTCCGACGGCTCCTTCACCGTTCAGGGAGCCCACACTTACGCCACCGGCCTGGGCTCGCCGGGCGATTACGGCAGCACCTTCTGCGACGCCACCCCGCCGCACTATTCCAAGCCGATCACCATCACCATCAGCCACGAGAGCGCTCCGCTGGCTGTGACGACCAGCACCGCCGTGGTCTCCGCCCCGCCCAATTCCGCGTTCCTCACCATAGACGGCAATCTCATCGTCGTTGGCAACGCGGGCGATGACCTGATCGTGGTCACCCCCGTCGGCAACACCGGCCAGGTGAACGTGCAGATCAACAACACGAAGTTCGGCCCCTTCGCCCTCGCGGCAACCGGCCGCATTGTCGTCGCCGGCCTCTCGGGCAACGACGACATCCAAATCGCCGGCGGCATACGCATCCCCACCGTCCTCTTCGGCGGACCGGGCAACGACCGCCTCAAAGTCGGCAACGCCCCCAGCATCGAATACGGCTGCGACGGCAATGACCTCCTCATCGGCGGCAACGCCAACGACCTGCTCATCGGCGGCAAAGGCGCCGACAGCCTCATCGGCACCGCCGGCAACGACACCCTCGTCGCCGGGGAAACCAGCATGGACTACAACACCCTGCTCACCTATCAGTCCAACTACAACCTGCTCATCGGCAACGTCACCGACGACGGCTCCAAGGACGTCCTCACCGGAAGCTCCGGCAACAACGTCCTCTTCTACCACTACCAGGGCGGCGGCGTCCTCGACATCGCCACCGGCCGCTTCGCAACGCGGTTCAATACCAAACCCGAGCGGCCCGCCCCCGATGGGGCGGAACGAGCAAAT
>JAQGHP010000298.1 GCA_028288775.1 Phycisphaerales bacterium
CTTGTCCAACCAGGCCGTCACCAGCGGCGACCACGTCAGCACCTTCCACGTGCTCTTCGGCGACGTCAACGGGACGCCGACGCTCGTGGCGGGCGTCAATCACTTCAAGCTGACCAACGGCGACTTCAGCAAGTTCTCCAACACGTTCGGCCTCACCATCGGCCAGACCGGGTACGTGCCGTACTTCCACTTCAACGGCAACTACAGCACGGCCACGGCGTCGAAGATCAGCAATGCCGACTTCAGCCAGTTCTCCAACCGGTTCCCGTTCACAGGGTTCGTCTACACGCCGGGGTTGTGAGGGGATCCTCGGAAGCACATCCAGCTCACGGAACCCATGGGGGCGACTGACGGAACCGGTGGGGCGGGGCCTTCACCCTCCAAGCCATCCCCCTCGTCGCCAACGCGACCGCCTCCATGGCTGGGCCTCGGCAATGGGGCTGCGCCCGAAGAAGCACCTGCCACACGACGGTGGTCGCAAGCGCTTTAAACGACGCCTTCGGTCAGCAAATGGCGCCAGCCCGTTCCGCGTCGGTCTGGCGTCGTTCTTTTTCCGGTCAGATCAGGTCAGGGTGGGATATCATGGGACCGGGCGTCCGCCGCGGAAGTCGCCGCGGAGGGCGTGCCAGATCACCAGGAGCACGACCGCGCCGATGACGGCGACCAGGATGCTCCAGATGTTGAAGCCCGTCACGCCGTGCATGCCGAAGGCGCGGAACAGCCATCCGCCGACTACTGCTCCGATGATGCCCAGGACGATATCAAGAACGACGCCTTCGCCGGACCTGTTTACGAGCTTGCTCGCGATGAACCCGGCCACCAGGCCGAGGATGATCCACGAGATAAAGCTAATCCCTGTCCGGGAGGAATCCGACTGGGCGAGGACGTTTGCGACGACGGGAACAACGGTAGGCATGGGCGTTTCTCCGTACGGGTTACTGATTCGACTCCACTGTCTACCATCGCGCCCCGACATTGGCCGCGGAACGGAGAAAAGTGCGAAAAACACGAGGAATTTTGCGAACTGTTGTGCCCGGCAGGGCACGAAGGGGGGCCTAAAGACGGCGCCGCTATCGCCCGGTCGGCACCCTTTTTCACCTCGTGACGAATCGGGTCGGCGGGCGCGATGTGCTGGGCCGGAAATCCCGCGTGTTCAGAAGATGTTATGGGACCATGCGTATGGTGCATTGCAGCGGGTATCCGTCCGTTGCTAAAACCGGCGAACCCCGGTACTGTCGCGGCAGCTTAGGGAAGGACTCCGCTCTTGGCCGAGGCATTCGACTCGGTTGAGGGATGGGGCATTGCGGTCAGGGTCGGACGGATTCATGGAGCATGCTTTTATCTCTAATGACGCGGCCGGCGCGGCGTATGCCGTGCGGCAGAGCATGGTTCCGGCCACCGTCCGCGCCGCGTTCCAGCCCGTTTCAAGCGTTCAGGCCGCCGAGGCATATACCCGCCAGCTCACCGGGACTCATTACGAAAATTTTTCCGCAGTCTCCATCCTGCTCCCCAAGCGGCTTCGCCAGGATTTCTGCAACGTCTACGCCTTCTGCCGCACCGCAGACGACCTCGCCGACGAGGTTGCCGACCGCGAAAAGGCCTCGCAGTTTCTCGCCGCTTTCAAGGTGCAAACCCGGGCGTGCTATGCCGGGACTTCGACGACGGCAGTGTTCGTCGCGCTTGCCGCGACGATCAGGCGGCACGACATTCCCATCGACCCCTTTCTCGACCTGATCGACGCCTTCGAGCAGGACCAGCGCGTGGACCGCTACGAGACGTTTGAAGATCTCGTCGAGTACTGCCGTCGCAGTGCTAACCCTGTCGGCAGGCTGGTGTTGTACATGTGCGGCTACCGCGACGAGCTTCGCCAGCGGCTTTCCGACCAGACCTGCACGGCCTTGCAACTGGCCAATTTCTGGCAGGACGTCCGAAGGGACATGGCCGACCGCAGTCGCATCTATCTCCCCCGCGATTCGCGCGAGCGCTTTGGCGTTACCGAAGGGCAGATCGGCGAAGGTAGGTTCGACGACAACTACCGCGGACTCATTGAGTATGAGGTGCAGCGCACCGAAGCGATGTTCACGGAAGGGGAGGGCCTGCTGCCATTGCTCGATTCGACGGTTCGGCCGCAGATCGCGTTGTTCGGCAAAGGGGGCCGTGCGGTCCTCGCCGCCATCCGCCGACAGGGCTACGACACGCTTTCCCGCCGGCCCGTGCTGACCCGCTGGCAGAAAGGACGGCTGGTGATGTCGGCCTTGGGGGCGGTCCTGGCCGGCCGTCTCACCGGGAGGGCCCGGGCATGACCTTGGCCGCCAGCACGACGGACGCAACCACTCTCGCCCGCTCCCGCGCCTACTGCGAGCAACTCACACGCGCCAAGGCCCGTAACTTTTACTACGGCCTAAAGCTGCTGCCCGAGCCTAAGCGGTCGGCGATGTTCGCCCTATACGCGTACATGCGCCTGGTTGATGACATTGCCGATGAGGAAGACGGCCGCTCGATCCGCCAGCGCTTGGGCGACCTGGAAGCCTGGCGGTTGCAGACCCACGCCGTTCTCGACGGCCAGCTCCCCGAAACGGCGCACGCCCTGTGGCCGGCGTTTGCCGACATGGTGTGGCGTCATAAGCTCCCGGCACGCCTATTCGACGAGGTGATCGCAGGGCAGCGCCAGGATCTTGAGCCCGCCCCCTTCGAGACGTTCGACCCCCTCCATGAATATTGCTACCGCGTGGCCGGCGTGGTGGGTCTGGCAAGTATTTACGTGTGGGGCTTCGAAGGCGGGGCGGAGACCGAGCAGTTGGCGATCGACCGCGGCGTGGCGTTCCAGCTCACCAATATCCTCCGCGACCTCCGCGAAGACGCCGCCCGCGGCCGCACTTATCTCCCGCTCGACGAACTGGCCGCCGCCAGCCTTGGCGTCGAAGACTTCCGCGCCGGGCAGGGCGGGAAACAGTTTCTGGAGATGATGCGTTTTCAAATCGAGCGCGCCGAGGCGTATTACGAAAAATCGCGCGACCTGCCCAACCGCATCAGCCGCGACTGCCGGGCGACGCTCGTCGCCATGACCGACATCTACCACGGGCTGCTGGTGAAAATTACCGAAGAGCCCCAGCGCGTGCTCCGCGAGCGGGTAAGCCTATCCCTCTTCTCCAAGCTGCGCATCGGCTGGCGCGCGTCGCGCGCCCGATAGCCCCGAGTGAATGACGGTGCGCGTTCGTTCTTTGTGGTGCAGGCTTTTAGCCTGCAAATGCAGCCTGAAAGGCTGCACCACAAGCCGGTGTTTGCGCACGCACATAGAATGTCCTCAATGACCGCGGTTGCCGCCGAAACATTCATGGCGAGTCCTTCCCGCGCAGACAATGCGCCGCGCGTGATCGTCGTGGGCGGCGGCCTCGCGGGAATGGCGACGGCGGTGGCGCTGGAATCGGCCGGCGTCGGCGTGACACTGCTCGAAGCGCGCCGGGGATTGGGCGGCCGGGCCAGTTCCTTCGAAGATCCGCAGAGCGGCGAGACGCTCGACAACTGCCAGCACGTCCTGCTCGGCTGCTGCACCAATCTGCTCGACTTCTACCGCCGGCTGGGCGTTTCCCATCTCATTCACTACGAACGCACGGTACATTTCGTCGGCCCTGATGGCCGGCATTATGGCCTGTCGGGCATCCGAGGCCTCCCCGCGCCGCTGCACCTCGGGCCGTCGATGGCCGGGTTTGCCGCGCTCACGCTTGGCGAGCGGGTGGCTGTTTCGCGGGCGATGCTGGCCATGCTTCGATTGGGAAAGGCGGGCCGACTGGCGCTGGCGGACGTCTCATTCGGTCAGTGGCTCGACGAGCACTATCAGCCGCCGACCCTGGTGGAGAAGTTGTACGACCCGATCCTCGTCGGCTCGCTCAACGAGCAGTGCCGCGATGCCAGTGCGACGTACGCAATCCAAGTGTTTCAGGACGCGATGCTCGCCCACGCCTCCGGCTACGTCATCGGCCTGCCCGCCTGCCCGCTGGGCGAGCTGTACGCAAAATTCCCTTGCCGCGATGTACGCCTCGGGACGCGCGTTAGCGCCATCCGGTTCACCGACAGCGGCGCTTCCGGCGTCGAACTCACCGGCGGCGAAGTGCTGGAGGCGAATGCGGTCGTGCTCGCGACCAATCACCATGCCGTCCGGCGATGGGTGCCCGACGAACTGGCCCGGCGCGACGCGCGCTTCGCACGGTTGGATGAACTGGAAAGCGTTCCGATCCTCGGCGCACATCTCTGGTTTGATCGCCCGGTGTTAACCGATTCGCACGCCGCGTTTTTACGCGGCCCGCTTCAGTGGCTTTTCAAAAAGGACGCCGAGGGGAAGGCCGTTCATGGCGTCATCAGCGCCGCGCGGGAATGGGTGGATGTGCCGCGTGAGGAAGCGCTCGGCCGCTTTGAGCAGCAGATCCGCTCGGTGTTCCCGCACGCGCGGGACGCCAAACTCCTCCGCGGCGTCACGGTCATCGAGAAGCGCGCGACGTTTTCCCCCAAGCCTGGCGTGGACCGCTTGCGCCCCGCCCAGGCTCCGCCCGCCGGGGGGATCGCGAACCTCTTTCTCGCGGGGGATTACACCCTCTCGGGCTGGCCCGCCACCATGGAAGGCGCGGTGCGCAGCGGGTATCTCGCAGCCGAGGCTGTCGCGCATGCGCTGCAATCCCGCATCGGCAAAGCCAGCCGGTCATTTCTCGTTCCCGACCTTCCCGTCCAGTGGCCGGCCCGGTTGCTTGGGCACGGTTAATACAATCCCGGATGCCGTTGCGTTCCGCGCCGAATGATGAGGTCGGGGCGCCCCTGCCACGATGAAACGAAACTCATCCGACACGGCGGGCTGCGCCGTATGTCCGGTGAATTCGGCGTTCGCACCGCACGTTGCGGCGCGCTACAGTCGTACTTGAGAATGAGGCTGCGCGATGGGGACTCTGGCGGGAGAACCGGAGTGCCGCGATGGATTGCTCAGGGGGAATAAACGAAACAACGCCGCGATTGAAGAAACGTCGGCTATGGAAACCGAGGCGGAACGATGGGCGCGGTGGAACGGCCGGCCCGAGCATCGAAGCGCTGGAAGGGCGTGTGCTGCTCGCCGCCGACCTTACGCTTCGCGCGTCGTTCTCAGGCCGCACGATCGAGCCGGGCGGAACATTCAAAGCCACGGTGACGGTTCACAACACCGGGGACACCGCGGCCGGTCCGTTCGACACCACGCTCGCGCTCTCGAAGGACAAAATCTTCGGCAACGCCGACGACATCCCGGTGGCGACGCTGTCGCAGCCCGACGGGCTGGTGGCGGGGGCTAAGCATACGACCAAGTCCGCGGTGCTGACCGTGCCCGCCGGCACGGCGTTTGGAAAATACTTCCTCGTCGGCAAAGTGGATTCGGGGAACACCGTCGCCGAGTCGAACGAGGGCAACAACACGTTCTCGTCCTCCGGCACTGCCATCCATGTGGGGGTCATTCCCGTCGCGTCGGTGACCATTACTCCGGTCGCCGCGGCCAACTCCTTTACCGGCACTCCCGCGCAGTTCCTGGTGCATCGCAACGGCGGCCAAGGCGGGGCGTTGACGGTCTTCTACACCTTCACGGGGACAGCAATCAGCGGGATCGACTTTCTGCCGCTGTCGGGCTCCGTCACGATTCCGTCCGGACAGGATTCGGCGGCGATTCTCGTCACGCCCGTTCCCTCGGTCGCGGTGCCGGTGCCACGGACGATCACGCTTTCGCTGTTACCCGGCCCTGGCTACACGTTGCCGTCGGGCGGGCCGACGTCGGCGAGCGTGGCGATCGTGAACTCGGCGACCCTGGGCGTCGTGGCGGTGCCCGGCGCGTTTTCGACGCAGGTGTTTCTCACGCCGCTGACGTCGCCGCTGTTCGCCACGACGACGTTCGCGTCGGTAAATCAATCCTTCGTGTTGGCGACGGGCACTCCTTTCGTGACCGTGCCGTTCGTGAATGCGCCGGCAAGCCAGCTCGTCGCGCCGCTCGCGCCCACGACGGTGTTCACCACCCTGGGCAACGGGCTGACGCTGACGCCGTTCGGGCCTCCGCCGTTCTCGATCACGGGGCTGACCCCCGTGATCCCGCCGATCCAAAGTCCGGTGAATTTCCCGATAACGCCCAACCCGTTCTTCAACGAGTTCAACACCCCGCCGTTTTTCAATACCCCACCCTTCAACGAGTTTAACACCCCGCCCATCGGGACGGTGCCGATCAGCAGCACCACTTCCAATTTCATCGTGAGCGGGCCCGTACAGACCCTGACCGCGCCCCTCATTTTTCCGGCGGGCACGTTCTTTGGGGCGACGCCGATCGGGGGATTCGCAGTCGTCTGAGTGACGCGTGGGACGAGTGAGCTGAAAAGTAAAAAGTGATAAGTAAAAAGTAGAAAGTAAGAAACCTAGAGACGTAAGGCGGGCGATTCGCGCGATCTTGTTCGGCTCTCACTTTTTGTCTCGCGCCGCCTATTGCTCTTGCTGCGCTTGTACTTTTCCGCGGCATCGGCAGAATCCGTCGTTCACAAGTCGGCGTTTTCAACCGCCGCAGGAGGACTATTTCATGCGATTCTCGATTCCCCGCGTTTCCGCCGCGCTCGTCGCCGGCGCGCTGTTGATTGGGTTGGTGCGTGCCGCCGACCCGGAGCCCAAGGCCGATGCCGCCAAGCCGGATAAGGACGGCTTCGTCAGCCTGTTCGACGGCAAGAGCCTCGACGGCTGGAAGGTCGGAAAAAATCCCGAGACCTTCAAGGTCGAAGACGGCCACATCGTCGTCAACGGCCCCGGGCCGTCGCACATGTTCTACGACGGGCCAGTACACAACCATGACTGGAAAAACTTCCACATCAAGGTCGAGCTGATGACCTTCCCCCACGCCAACTCCGGCGTCTACTTCCACACGAAGTACCAGGAGGAAGGGTGGCCCGACCAGGGATTCGAGGCGCAGGTCAACGCCACCCATGGCGACTGGAAAAAGACCGGCAGCCTCTATGACATCAAGGATATTCGCGACCCGCACCACAAGGACAACGAGTGGTTCGTGTACGAAGTGATCGTCAAGGGCGACCTCGTCACCATCAAGATCGACGGCAACACCGTCAACGAGTGGACGCAGCCCGAAGGCTTCAAGCCGCCCAACGGCCACACTGGACGCTTCCTCCAGCACGGCACCTTCGCCCTGCAAGGCCACGACCCGGGGAGCAAGACCTACTACCGCAGCATCCTGGTCAAGCCGCTGGACGACTGATAATGACTCGGGCCGACGGCCAGCTCTGGTCCCCTCTCCCTCGTACTCGGGGGAGAGGGTTAGGGTGAGGGGCGGAACGTCGAATTGTGCTCGGACCTACCAGGGTCTTCAGTGTAGACCATGCCGTCACAAATAAGTCAGCGGACGAGTTTTCGGTCACCGGCGGAATTCCCGTCTGCCAAAGCCGAGCCTAACGGAACCTCCTGAACGGGGAACCCGCGCGTTCGCTGATCGGCAGCGGCGTAACGTTTCTCCAATCGCCACAAGAGCAATGGCCGGACGACCGCGATCGTCGCGAGATAGATGCAGCCGGTGCCCAGTGCCATCACGAGGCCCAGGCTCTTGAGGCCCCGGTGTTGGCTAATCGCCCAGAAGAAGCCGAAGCTGGTGGACGTGACGTAGGCGCACAGCAGCAGGGCGCGGTCGGATACGTCCCAGAAGCGCCAGACCCTTCGCGGGTCGTGAAGGGCTTCGCGGTAGCGGTGGATCATGAACACGCCGTACTCGTGGCCCGCTCCGATGAGGATCGGCAGGCCGAAGAAATTGGCGAAGTTCCAGCTCACGCCCAGCAACCCCATCAACCCCACGAGCATCGGCAGCCCGAGCCCCAACACGCTGATCGCCATGAACGTCTGTCGAATGTTCTTCAAATCGATCAGCACGAGGACAACGATGAGGATCAGCGCGTAGAGCGTGGCGCGATAAAAGGACTTGCGCACTTCATCAGTTGTGTAGTAGACGTTGGGAGCGAGGCCGGTGATGTCGGGATGATCCGGGACCGCGGCAACGCGCTTGTTCACGTCCTTCACGAACCGCTTCATTTCGTGGCGATCCCACAGGTCCGCCTTGGGGTTGATATAGAGCGCGTACGTCCCGTCGTCGGCGACCAGGTGGCCGCGGATTTCAGCGGGAAGCTTCGCGAGATCCAACGGACCGGGCGCGAACTGTCCGATCGCGCCCTGCAACTCGGCGACGAACGCCTTCTGCCACGCCGACAGGCGCTCCGCGGCCTGCTGCGGGTTCGCCCCGTCCAATTTCGCGGCAAACGCGCGGAGGCTTGCGGCTGCGGCCGCGCGGTCTTTCATTCCTTCGGTCGCTACGCCCGGCGCGGGCTGCGCCAGCCGGTCGGCAAGCGCGCGGGCCTTCCCGGAGAGCGGTGCGAGGTCACCCTGCTCTACCGGCGGGGGGGCCGACCAGTCGATTTTCGGCAGTTCCTTGCGATGTTCCCGGAGCCATTGGAGATTGTCCTCGGCGGTGAGGATGCTTTCCGTGCCGGCGACCGCGGGCGAGCCTTCGACCGCGGCGCGCACCTTTCGGAGCATCGCCGGGTCTTTGGAAAGGGCGACCGCCGACCAGCTTTGTAATTTGCGGATCAGCTTCGTGGATTCCAGGTTGGGGGCCTGAAGGTCCAAAAGGTTCGGGTTGAAATGCGCCCGCGCGCCAAAGGGCGCGATCACGCACAATAAGAGCACCCAGATCGCCGGGAGGATCAGCCGCTTCGTGCCAAGGCGTCTTGGCGGCTGTCCGGTGGGGCGGCGCGAGATGTCCACCGCAAGCTTCGCGGGCATCAGCGTAAGCAGCGCGGGAAGCACGGTGTACCCCGACAGCAGGCATAGCAAAAGGCCGCCGCCCGCGATGATCCCCAAGTCCGCGGCTCCGCGGAAGTTCGTCAGGACGGAAACGAGAAACGCCCCGGCCGCGCCCAGGCACGCAGTGTTGATCGGCGCCGAAACGTGGCGGAATACGCGGGACCAGACCGCCTTCGCCCGCCCGTGGCGGCGGGCCTCGGTGCGGTAGCGCGTGAGGATCTGCACCAGGTAATCCATGCCGATGCCGATCAGCGCGATCAGGAACACGATCGAGAGCAAATTCAATTCGCCCACGCTGATGGTCGCCCAGCCGAACGTCCAGCCGATGCCAACGCCCAGCGCGATCTCCGCGGCCAGGGCGAGCCAGAGCGAGCGGAGCATGACAGTGAGCCCGATGAAGACGGCGATGGCCGCGATGATCTCGGCGATGGTCGAATCGCGGTCGGTGGCGCTCAGCTCATCCGCGTCGAGCGCGGGCCGGCCGGTGGTGCCGACGGTGAACTCGGGGAAATCCTTCGCGGCGGCGTTGACCGCCCTGCGGATCGCGGCGACGGGCTCGGCGGTCGCGCTGAGCGAGCGGTAGTTGATTTTCGGATAGACGCTGACGAGCAGCACGTGCCGGGCTTTTTCGGGGTTGCTGGTTTTCTGCGGGTCCGATTCGTCGGGCCGGTAGTAGTAGCCCAGGTCCGAGGGATCGGTGGCCGCGAATTCGACGAGGTCGGGGACGTTGGAGCCGACCGCAATAGGCCGGTCCGGTTCGGAAACGACTTGCCCCCAACTGTCGGCGACGAGCTTGACCAGGCGCACGGCTTCGGGATCGGGGCTGAAGGTGATGGCGGTCAGGAAACGTCCGCCGCGAGTGCGGCCCATGAGCGGACCGATGGGAATGCCCCGGGGAATGCCGGGGATGACGGCAGGGTTTTTCTCGCCCCAAATCCGCGCCAGGTCGGCGGAGCGGATGATGTCCTTGAAATTATCGTGAAGCTGATCGGGCTCCTGGAACAGCAACCCCTGCGCTCCCAGTTGATCGAGCGGCACCTTCGCATCCACCGCTTCGACGTATTGAGGCAGCGTGCGGATGTTCCGCGCGATCGCGTCCGCCGCCGCCGTCCAGCGGCGAAGCTGCGGCGCAGAGTTCGGGTCCTTCTGTTCGATGACCACGTAGAGCGCATCGTTCTCCGGGAACTTCTTGTCGAAGTCGAGATAGTCTCGGAAGAACTTTACGTCGCGCGAGAAGAGCCGGTCCTGGTCGCTGGAAATGTTGAGCCACCGCATCGCTGCGCCGGCGCTGATGGCCAGCAGCACTCCGGCAATGAGCAGCGTGAGGCGCGGGCGCTGCACCACGCCAAGCACGCCCAGAAGGATGTACCGTTCGATGATTTTGCCGGGAATGCCAAGACGCATGGGGGGGTGCTGAGGACTGAGGACTGAGACTTTGACGGACGATACCTCTCGCGAAGTATAGGACAACTTAATCGCGCTGCCGCCACTTCCCCCTCAGATCCCTTTTCTCAGCACTCAGCACTCATCCTGCGCCTACATCCGTATCGTCCGCTTTGCCAGCCCGGTTACCGTGTCCCACGCCGCCCCCGGGAAGCGCTGCGTGTCGGTGAGCACCTCTTCCATCGCGTTCAGGAACCAGTCCATGTCCTCCTGGCTCACGGTCATCGGCGGAAGGAATTTGATGACCTCGATGTGGAACCCGGCGACCTGCGTCAGGATACGGTGCTTCTGCAAAAGCGGGATCACCACCATCTGCCCGAACACGCCGAAGTTCAACTTGTGGAGCATGTCCCAGGCCATCTTCAGCTTGAAGTTCTCCTTCGGGCGGGCGAAGTCGATGCCAAACATGAGGCCCTTGCCGCGGACCTCGGAAACGAAGGGGCAGCCCCTGGAGATTTCGCGAAGGCGCTTGATCGTCCGCTCCCCGACGATCGCGGCGTTCTCGACCAGCTTGTCTTCCTCGATCACGTACAGGCTCGCGAGCGCCGCGGCCATCGCCATGTCGTTCTGGCCGAACGTGTTGGAATGCACGACGCAGCGCTCCATCGAGTCGAACACGCAGTCCATGATCCGCGGCCGGGTGATGACCGCGCCTACGGGCACGTAGCCGCCCGACAGCGCCTTCGCGACGCACACGATGTCCGGCTCGACCTCCGGCCAGTGCTGGTACGCGAACCATTTTCCCGTGCGGCCCAGCCCGCATTGCACCTCGTCAACCACCAGCAGCGTGCCGTACTTGCGGCAAAGACTTTGCGCCTCGGCAAGGTATCCATCCGCCACCACTTCGCAGGTCTTGCCCTGCACCGGTTCGATGACGAACGCCGCGGCTTGTTTCGTGGACAGGGCCTTTTCGAGCGCTTCCAGATCGTTAAACGGGACCATCTGCGCGCCGGGCATCAAATCACCAAAGCGGCTGCGGAAGAAGTCGGAACCGTTGAGCGATAGCGAGCCGGTGGTCAGGCCGTGGAAGGCGTGATCGCAATAGACAACGCCCTGGCGGCCGGTGGCGCAGCGGGAAAACTTGAGGGCGGTTTCAATGGTTTCCGTCCCGCTGTTGCAGAAATAGACGCGGGACAGGTTTTCGCTCGTGTGCTTGGTCAGCATCTCCGCGACCAGGCCGCTGAGCAGGCTGCAATCCATGCGGACGAGGTTGGGCAGGTCGCGGGTGAGCAGTTGCTGGAGGATCGCACGGACCTTCGGATGGTTGCGGCCCAGGGCGAAAACGCCCCAGCCGGTGAGGAGATCGAGGTATTTATTGCCATCCGCGTCCCAGAGGTACGCGCCTTCCCCGCGGACGTAACCCTTGTCAAATCCTATGGTCTTGAGCATTTTCACGAAGGCCGGATTGATGTGGTCGTTGTGCAGGTCGTACTCGCGGCCCTTGTGTTGCTCAAGCCATGCGAAAAAGTCCGTATGCATTCGTTAAATCCTGTACGGCTGTTCTGACTTCCCCAGCCATCCTGGTGTGGGGAGCGGCATTATAGCGGGCAGATCGGCGTTTGCCCGGATGGGACTGCTGTGGTACTGTCCATAATCTTATCGCGGTCGGGTCATGGGTAACAGCCCTCGGGTCCGATAATGCCTCAGTGGCACGGGCTTGCGGCCCGCGTCCTGGTTTAATACCAAAACTTTCGCAAACACAAATACGCACTCACGGGCCCCGCGCCCGTGCCAGCATATGCCGACTCAAACTCTCGAACCTGCATCCCGTCACACCGGCGCACCGCTCCGCCTCTCCCTCGACGGCACGCATGCCGCCGGCCACGGCCGTTCGCTCGACCGTGCGCTGGGACGCGCCCGTGACTCGCTCATCGCAAAGCAAAATGAGAAGGGCTACTGGGTCGGCGAACTCCAGGGCGACAGCATCCTGGAATCGGAATACCTGCTGCTCATGTTCATCCTGGGCCTCGAGGCCGATCCCGCGCTGCCCAAGATCGCCAACTACCTCCGCCGCCTCCAAAATGCGGATGGCGGCTGGAGCCTTTTCCCGGGCGGCCCGGCGGACATTTCGGGGACCGTCAAAGCCTACTTCGCCCTCAAGCTTATGGGCGACGCTCCCGACGCCCCGCACATGGCGCTCGCGCGCAAGCTGATCCTCAGCCTCGGTGGCGCGGAAAAGTGCAACACCTTCACGAAGTTCTACTTCGCCTGCCTGGGGCAGATCAGCTTCGACTCGTGCCCCGCGATTCCGCCGGAAGTCGTCTTCCTGCCCAAGTGGTGCTACTTCAATCTCTATCACGTCTCGGCCTGGACGCGCACGATGATCCTGCCGTTGGGAATCGTCACCTGCCTTCGCGGCGTGCGACGGCTGCCGCCGGAGATGGGGATTTCCGAACTGTACATCGACCGGGTCGCGGCAGACCGCCTGGCCGAACCGGTCCGCGGCATTCCACGCAACTGGCGCGAAGTCTTCCTGAAAATCGACGACGTCCTCAAGCTCTACAATCAGGCGCCGATCGCCTGGCTGCGCGAGCGGGCGCTCAAGGCCGCGGAGAAATGGATGCTCGAGCGTCTGGAAGGGTGCGACGGGCTTGGCGCGATTTTTCCGCCGATGGTGTACATCCTGATCGTCTTCCGCCTGCTGGGTTATTCCGACAGCGATCCTGTCGTGCAGAAGGCCCACAAAGATTTGCGCGACCTGTTCCTCGACGGCCCAGGGGAGGATGAGATTCGCATCCAGCCCTGCCACTCGCCGGTGTGGGACACCGGCATCGCGCTGCATGCGCTGGCGGAGGCCGGGTTGTCGCCGGAGACGGACTCGGCCCGCCGGGCAACGCAATGGCTGCTGGAAAAGGAATGCAAGATCGCCAGCGACTGGCGCAAGAACTGCCCCGGCGCGGAAGTCGGCGGGTGGTACTTCGAGTTCAACAACCCGCACTACCCCGACGTGGACGACACGGCCATGGTCACCGTCGCGCTGAAGCGTGCGGGCGGCGACATATCCAGGCCCGCGGTTCAGCGCGGCCTGCAATGGCTTCTGTGCATGCAGAATGAAGACGGCGGCTGGGCCGCGTTCGACCGCACGAAGGACCGGCCGCTGCTGGAGAAAATTCCCTTCGCCGATCACAACGCGATGCAGGACCCGAGCTGCCCGGACATCACCGGCCGCGTGCTCGAATGCCTCGGCCACAACGGGTTCACCGCGGAACATCCGGCAGTCAAGCACGCCATCGCGTTCATCCGCTCGCATCAGGACGCCGACGGCGGCTGGTGGGGACGGTGGGGCGTCAACTTCGTCTACGGCACGTGGCAGGTGCTGACCGGATTTAAGGCGGTGAAGGCAGACATGAGCCAGCCCTGGATTCGCCGCGCCGCCGACTGGCTCCGACGCGTCCAAAAGGAGGACGGCAGCTTTGGCGAAACCGCCGAGAGCTACGACGATCCTTCGCTCAAGGGCCAGGGCGAGAGCACTCCGTCGCAGACCGCGTGGGGAGCGATGGGGCTCATGGCCGTGGCCGGCGCCGATGACCCGGCAGTGGAAAGGGCCATTCACTGGCTCATCAACAACCAGGCCGCGGACGGTGCGTGGGATGAAGACTTTTACACCGGCACCGGCTTTCCCAAGGTCTTCTACCTGAAATACCATTTGTACCGGCACTACTTCCCGCTGACTGCGCTCGCGCGATACAAGCGCCTCAAAGGGATGTGAAAGTGATGGCCAGCCCGCACGCCGCATTGCCACAGATTCCGACGTCGCTGGGGACGGTGTACGTCGCCGAGCGCGCCCAGATCGAGCAGTGTGCCCCGTGGAAACGCGCCTTCGCCAACAACCGCAAGGACAGCCGCTATTACGCGATTGTCGAAGACACGATCAAACAGGGCTTCGACTACCGCTACTTCGTACTCGAGGACAAGCAAGGCGAGGTCCGCGCCGTCCAACCGTTCTTTCTCCTCGATCAGGATCTGCTTCAGGGTTCAGGGGAGAAGCTCCAGAAAATGGCGGCGGGCATCCGCAGAATTTTTCCCCGCGCGCTGACGATCCGCACGCTGATGGTCGGCTGCGCCGCCGGGGAAGGGCATCTGGACCGGACTTCCGACGAGCAGGCGCGGTGGGTGGCCAACTGCCTGCACGAGGCGCTGACCAAATACGCGAAGAGCGTGAAGGCGCGGATGGTCGTGCTCAAGGAGTTCCCTGCCACCTACCGCGAGCCGCTGGCCTGCTTTTCCGCCAACGGCTACACGCGCGTCCCGAGCCTGCCATTCACGCGGCTGGGGATTGACTACGAAAACTTCGACGCGTACATGAACAAGGTCCTGAGCAAGGCCACGCGCAAGGACCTCCGCCGAAAGTTCCGCGACGCCGCGGAAGCCGCGCCGATCGAGCTGCAGGTGGTGGAAGACGTCACTCCGTATGTCGATGAGGTCTACCCGCTTTACTTGAATGTCTACAACCGCTCGCCGCTGCAATTCGAGAAGCTGACGAAAGAGTACCTGTGTCGGTTGGGCACGGAGATGCCCGACATAGTCCGCTTCTTCATCTGGCGGCAGAAGGGGAAGGCCATCGCCCTGAGCGTCTGCCTGCT
>JAQGHP010000308.1 GCA_028288775.1 Phycisphaerales bacterium
TCCGAATGACCAAAATTGCTCCGTGACCTTCAGAGCCGGGGCGTGCCGCCCCGGTCGGGCCGAAGGCCCGCTCTTCCCCTCTCCCCCGGGGTACGATGGAGAGAGAGTCAGACGGAGCTTCGCTCCGACCGGGCCGGCACGGCCCGGCTCCGAAATTACCAGACAAATTAGGGTCGGACGAGTAGGGTCGTCACGCCTGTCAATGGATTCTCGGAGGGACCGCGCAGTCACGAGTTCCAAGACAAACGGCCGGGCATACCGTATTCGGTACGCCCGGCCGTTCGCTAGTCTGCAAACCTACAGCACTCTACACTCGAGCCTTAGCCCTGCGGCGTAGTCGCCGTGCGCTGCCCGTTGTCATCGGGTTTTGGTTGCGGCTGACCAAGTTGCAACTCGGGAATCGGGCCGACGGGAACCAATGGCTGCGCCATGTCGCTCTCGTCCTTGAGGCTCGGACCGGGAACGACGCCGACATGGCGCAGGGCCTCGGCGACTTCCTGGTCCTGACTATTGAGGGCGTACGCCCGCCGCAATTCCTTGCGGGCGCGGTCGGTCTGCCCGAGTTGGTCGAGGTAGATGCCGAATTCCTTGGCGATCGGGAAGTCCTTGGGCGCCATGAGCGAAGCCCGCGAGTAGGCCTCCAGGGCCGCGTCGGCGTCGCCCGACCGGCGGCCGATTTTCGCGAGGACGAACTGGTTTTCCGCGGACGCCGGGGCCTTGACGATGGCCGCGATTTCGCTATCGCGGCCCTGCTGGTCCTTCACGATCGCGCTGGCCAGCGAATCCACCACCTTCAGGCGGAACTGCTTGTCCTCCTTGCCTTCCAGCGACTGGCTCATGATCGACAGGGTGGTCTTGTACTCGCTGATGGCCTGCTCGTACGAGCCGAGATGCTCAAGGCTCGCGCCAAGCCAGTAGTGCGACCCGTAGTCGAAGGGGGCCACGCGGATGGTGTTGCGGAACGCGCCCGCCGCGTCGGCGTACTGGCCGTCGTTATAGAGTTTGATTCCCGATGCCCGCGAAGCGCGGGTGTCCGCCATCATGTCGGCGCAGCCGACCGTGGTAAGGGCCAGGCCCAAAAAACCCGTCGCGGCAGTAATGCGGAAGAACCTGCGAAGAATGGATGTGTTCACGGCTACCTCCCTGTAGCTTGAGTAAAGAAGGATCACCCGGCCATTCCGGCGCGGGACCGCGCAAATTTTGCCCGTGCCGCATAGCCTAGCGAGCCAAAACGCTTTTGCAACAATTTCGTGATTTGAAGCCAAGGCTCACCACGGAGACACGGAGGCACCGAGGGGTGCCCCGCCCGCCAGGCCGCTGAGGGAAGAAGAAAACCCCTCAACAAAAAAATGTGCCCCTCTTCCCTTGGCGTCTTGGCGGTTCAACTCCTTTTTTACATCAGAAGTCGCTCCACCATGTGAGTGGCACGGCAGGCGAGGCACCCCTCCGTGTCTCCGTGTCTCCGTGGTGAGTCCCCCGAAGTGGCCCCCCGAAGCATGGTTTGCCACGTACGGTTAGCACCCGTATGATTCGCCCCCATGCCGCTGGAGTTTGCAGAGAAAGTCGGGCGCAGGACCACGGACGTGCTGGATGCGTTCGGGGATTTCTTTACGTTTGTTGCCAAGACGTTCCTCTGGCTTTTCACCGCCGGGCTGCGATGGAAGAACCTGCGGCTGCTGTTCCCCCAGATGTACGAAGTGGGCGTGCGCTCGGTGCCCGTCGTCGCCGTCACGGGCGCGTTCATCGGCATGGTCATGGCCGTCGAAACGGTCACGCAGTTCAAGGCCATCGGCCAGGAAACCCGGATCGGGAGCCTGATCAATCTGTCGGTCGTGAAGCAGATCGGCCCCGTGCTGGCGGCGGTCATGCTCGCCGGCCGCGTGGGCGGCGCACTGACCGCCGAACTGGGCACGATGAACGTGACCGAGCAGCTCGACGCCCTGCGCGTCATGGGGTCAGACCCCATCCGCTATCTCGTGGTCCCACGGTTCCTCGCCTGCGTGCTGCTGACCCCCGTGCTCACCGTCTACAGCGATCTGCTGGGCGTCCTGGGCGGATGGGCCATTTCCGTCTTCGCGCTGGGCATCCCCAACGCCCCCTACTGGCAATTCTCCAAGGTGGAAACCTGGCAGATCATGGAAGGCATCAGCAAGAGCTTCTTCTTCGGCGGATCGATAGGCCTCATCAGTTGCTACAAAGGCTTCACCAGCGGCTCAGGCGCCAGCGGCGTGGGCAGGGCCTGCACCGAAAGTTTCGTGGCAAGCTTCATCGCGATCATTGTCCAGAATTTCTTCTTCGCCGAAGTGCTAAAGCAGATGTACATCTCCCTCTACGGCGTGCGGGGGATCTTCTGAGGGGACGGGGAAGAGGAGCCAGAAGCCAGGAGCCAGGAGCCAGAATGGAAAGGAAGGAAACCGAATGATTTGACCGCCCGCCGGCACGCGAAGCGTTGCCGCGCCTCCTGTCTTTTCTGGCTCCTGGTTTCTGGCTCCTGGCTCCTTTCCTTCGCCCCCCATGCCCCTCATTGAACTGCGAAACGTCTACAAGCAATTCGGGCGGTTGCTCGTGCTCAACCACGTCAACCTCGCGATCGAAGAGGGGAAGACCCTCGTCGTCATCGGCGCCAGCGGCAGCGGGAAAAGCGTCATGCTCAAGCACATCGTCGGACTGCTCAAGCCCGACGAAGGCGAAGTCTGGTACCGCGGCGAGCGCATCGACAATCTCTCCGAACGTCAGCTCGTCCCCATCCGACAGAAGTTCGGGTTCCTCTTCCAGATGGGCGCGCTGTTCGACTCGATGACCGTCGAGGAAAACGTCGCCTTCCCCCTCGTCGAGCACACGAACAAAACGCCCGAGGAAATCGACCGCATCGTCGGCCAGAAACTCGCCATGGTCGGACTCCCCGAGACACGCAAGAAAATGCCCGGCGAGCTGTCCGGCGGCCAGCGCAAGCGCATCGCCCTGGCCCGCGCCATCGCCCTCGACCCGCAGGTGATCCTCTACGACGAGCCCACCACCGGCCTCGATCCCATCCGCGCGGACGTCATCAACGAGCTCATCCTCAAGCTCAAGCGCGAACTGCACGTCACCAGCATCGTCGTCACCCACGACATGCACAGCGCCTTCAAGGTCGCCGACCGTATCGTCATGCTCTTTCAGGGAAATTTCATCTTCGACGGCACGCCCGAGGAAGTTGAAAAGAGCGACAACCCAGTCATCCAGCACTTCGTCCGCGGCGAGGCGGGCCCCGAAGACCTCGCGGCCCTCGACCAGACCGCCCCCCGCTAGCGCCTGTCGCAAACCGCCAAACTTCCTTCTAGAATCCGCCCATGTCTTCCCGCAAACGAAACGTCATTACCGGCCTCGTCGTCCTCGTCGCCCTGGGGGCGCTGATGTGGATGATCATGCAGTTCACCGGCCAGGCCATGGCGCTCTTCAAGCCGCGGGGAATGCCGGTCGTCTTCTCCTCGAACCGGGGCGACGGGCTGTCCGACGGATCGCCCGTGCTCTACCGCGGCGTGCAGGTGGGGAAGGTCATTTCCGTGCGCCGCCTCCCGGACAATGAGCACGTCCGAATCGACGCGGAGGTGAACGACACCCCGCCGCTGCCCCACAACCTTCGCGGCGAAATCCGCACGCAAAGCCAGCTCAGTTCCTCTTCGCAGATCAACCTGGAAGTGAGCGGCCAGCCGCAGGGCGCTCTCTCGCCCAATGAGGAGATCCCGATTCTGTACATCGGAAACTCCATCTTTCCGCCGGAGTTTACCGACCTGCTCGGCACCGTCCGCCGCCAGCAACTCGTCGAGCACGTGGACCAAACCATCGTCTCGCTCCGCACGCAGGTCGAGAAGGTCGGCAAGGTGATGGATGACGTCGAGCACCTCACCGGCGACGGCAAGCTGCAGGCGGACCTCCGCCAAGCCGTCACCAACATACGCTCCGCCACCGATCGAGCCGACAAGATCAGCGCGAACCTCGAAACCCTCACCGCCAACGCCAACACCACCGTCGGCGACGTGCGCGCGGTCGTCACAAAGACCGGCGACAACGTCGATCACCTCGCCCGCCAGGTGGGCGACAGCGTCGACAAGCTCGGCAACGTGCTCGCCCAGCTCGAACAATCCTCGGCAAAGCTCAATAACGGAAAGGGAACCGCCGGCGCCCTGCTCAACGACCCCAAGCTCTACGACGAACTCACCGACACCGCCCACGAGTTGAACGTAGTCGCCAAATCCCTACAGCGCATCATCGACCAGTGGGAACATGAGGGCGTGTCGTTGAAGGTGAAATAGGAGTGTATGAAACGTGGTTCTGAAACGTGAAGACGTGAAACGTGAGGAGACTCTGCTAACCGAAGTCTTCTCACGTTTCACGTCTTCACGCTTCACGTTTCAGCTTCACACCTCTCCGCCGCCCGGGCCCGCCCAGCCTTTGTTCCCCGGGCCGCCTTCGTGGTCGTTGTAGTTCGGGCTTACGGCCCAATTGAGCTTCTCGGCCAGGCTCCGCCACTCGCGTTCCTTGGGATTTTCCACTAGCAGCACGTCGTGCATGCTCCGGCGGATGATGACCCGCTCCCCGGCGCACAGCGGCGTGCTCGCCTGCCCGTCACAGAAAAGCGTGGTGCCGGCATTCACCCTCGCCGCGACGATCACTACGGTGCTCTTGGAACTCACCACCACCGGCCGGAACGAGAGGCTGTGCGGGCAGATCGGCGTGATGCAGAAGCACTCGACGTCGGGGTTGATGATCGGCCCCCCCGCCGACACGTTGTAGGCGGTGGAGCCGCTGGCGGTCGAGACGATCACCCCGTCGCCAAAATACTTCACGCCCTCGTCGCTGTCGGCGGAGATCGCCAGCTCGACCATCCGGAAAGGCGGCCCCGCCGTCACTACCGCGTCGTTGAGCGCGGTCGCTACAAATCGGCGGTTGCGCACGATATCCTCGTCGCTGCACCAGGTGCAGATTGTGGATGGCGGGATGACGGACGCCTCGAGCATCTGCCGGGTCCGGATGGGGAGCCCTTCGCGGAAATACTGCTCGAGCGAATCGCGGAGGGTGTCGGGGGTAAAGCTGGCGAGGAAGCCGAGGCGGCCGAAGTTCACGCCCATGATCGGAATCTGCCGGCCCGCGAGCCGCCGGGCCACGGAAAGCAGTGTCCCATCCCCCCCAAGGACGAGAATCACGTCGGCCTCCAGCGTCGCGAGGTCGTAGTCGCAATTGCTCTCCACGCCCACGAGCGTGGCGCGCTCGGCCAGCCACGGCTTCAGCGACTCCAGCGCCTCGGCGACGGAGGGCTTGCTCA
>JAQGHP010000361.1 GCA_028288775.1 Phycisphaerales bacterium
GACCGATTTTGACCGATTTAAAGGCACTTTTTCTAACAGATTTGATAAACAATATCTAACGCGCCATGCTGGACCCGGCGATGCGATAGAAACCCTTATCACAAAATAACTTAATGAATGCAATTGCCGATGCGGTCAACGGGCCGAGACAGGGCCGGCTTATCCCTCCCAAGCTTGCCATCGGAATGAATTACCCAGATTAACGTTAACATGGGTAAAGAAAATCGATGGAATCACCGATAGCTTAGGTGTCGCAAGTTATCCAGTTTAACATGCGAGACGAAAAACGACGCGGCAAGGATGCCGCCGATGACAAGCTGGACTGGCCGCAAGTTTGGACGGGCGGCCATCCAACGGAGACATCCATGAAGCCTGCAATCGATCCGGTCGCGAATCTTGCCGAACTGTACCTTGAGCCCCTTCTGGCCGGCGAGCGAGACGCCTGCCGCAAAGTCATTGATAATGCGATTGAGCGGGGCAATACCGCTTATTCGCTGCTGACCAAGCTGGTCTGGCCGACGATGGAGCTGCTCCAGTCACTCTACCGTGAAGACCGCATCAGCATCTCCAGCCTGAACATGGCCACCCGCCTGAACCGCACCCTGACGGACCAACTGTGCGCCCGCTTGGAGCGTAAGCCCGATAACGGCCGCAAAGTGCTGATTTTCTGCGGAAACGATGAGCCGGAGGAACTGGGCGGCCAGATCTGCGCCGACCTGTTCGAATCGGATGGCTACAGCGTCCGCTTCGCCGGCGGCGGGGTTCCGGAAGACGAAGTGCTGAAGCTCATCGGCGACCTACGCCCCGACCTGCTCGTCATGTTCGGCACCCTTCCCGCCGGCGTGCCCGCCGTCCGCAAGCTTATTGACTACCTCCGCGAAGTGAACAGCTGCCCGGATATGCAGGTTCTCTGCTGCGGCGGCATCTACAAGCGGGCGGAGGGCCTGGCCGAGGAAATCGGCGCCGACCTCTTCGCCTCCGACGCGGCCGAGGCAGTTGTCGTGGCCAATTCGAACCGCGAACAACGGGCGACGGTGGATCAGCAGACCGTCGGCCGCACCCGTCGCATCCGCAAAGCCGCCGCCCGCAAGCAGCATCACGCCAGCCGGGCCGGCGAACAGATCGCCGAGGCCGTCTAGTTAGTTGATCCCGAGTCGGAGACCCGGGCCTTATAAACATGGATGCCGGCCGGTGGCCCGCGGAGCGGGCCCCGGCCGCCGAATCAACAAGAGAAGGTCCTTTGCGGTGTACCCGCGAAGGCCCTTCTCTAATTTCGATGCACTTCAATGTTGCCCCCCGGCATCATCCCGTACAACCACACTTCGACCCGCCGGGCAGAGGTCATATAACTTGGGCCAGGTCCAATAAAAGCAACCTTCGATCTAGCTGATTGACGGGGGTTCTCGGACCGGATAAAAGTGACAAATCGTATAGATCGGCTCGGCACGCCTCGGGACTTGAATATCGGTCCGGCCGGTCGCCAGCGGTGGTGTACAGTCCTGTCACCAACGGCCTAGTGCGGCTGATGGCTTCGACTATGACCGACACTCCTACCAAAATCTCGCGTCGTGTGCCGCAGTGGGCGGCGATTGTCGCCGTCGGCCTCGCCCTGATGTTGACCGGGGCGCGCAGCCAGGTCGAATCCTTCCGCAAGTCTTCGCCCGCGCCGGCCGTCGCAGCGCGAGTTGTGAAGCACGCCCCTGCCGCGGTTATCGCGTCCGCCCCTGTTGTTGCACACGAAACTCTCGTGGCCCCTGCCGTCTCCATCTCGGTAAATAGTGAATTGCTCCGCGACGTCCCCACTGCCTCGGCCGATGTTGCGGTGGCGACGGTTGGCGTGCCCACCGCGGCAAAGCAGCCGCGGGTAATCTGGATGCAGGTGACGGCGTATTGTGCGTGCAAGAAATGCTGCGGCCCGGGAGCAAAAGGCCTCACCGCCAGCGGCCACCATATTTCCTACAACGGCGGGCATTTCGTCGCCGCCGACACGAAGGTCTTCGCCTTCGGCACCAAGTTGCTTATCCCGGGTTACGCCGGCGGAAATGCCGTGGAAGTCGTAGACCGCGGCGGGGCGATCAAGGGCAATCACATCGACCTGTTCATGCCCACCCACCAGCAGGCCGTCGCCTGGGGAAACAAGTGGATGCAAGTAACCGTGGCCGACTAACCCGCCCCTCGGGGGAATTCCATGCGACTGAAAGACAAAGTGGCGATCGTTACCGGCGCTAACAGCGGCATCGGTAAAGCCATCGCCGAGCGCTTCGCGGCGGAGGGCGCGCACGTCGGCGTCAACTACCGCGTCCGCGGTAACAACGCCGAGGTCGCACAGGCGATTGTCAAATCGCTCCCGACCGAGGGCATTGCCGTCGCCGGCGACGTCAGTAAGCGCGAGGACGTGGAGCGCATGGTCGCCGAGGTGGTGGCGAAGTTCGGCCGCCTGGACATCGCCGTCAGCAACGCGGGGATGGAGATTAAGAAGCCATTCCTCGAAGTGACGGATGACGACTGGAACAAGGTCTTGTCCGTGAACCTCTACGGCGCGTTCCTCATCAGCCAGGTCGCCGCCCGGCAAATCGTGAAGCAGGGCCCCGGCGGGAAATTGATTTTCATCTCGTCCGTCCACGAGGACATCCCCTTCCCCGAATACGCTTCGTATTGCGCCAGCAAAGGCGGCGTCCGCATGCTGATGCGGAACCTCGCGATGGAGCTCGCCCCGTACAAGATCAACTGCAACAACATCGCGCCCGGCGCGATCGCCACCCCGATCAACCAGGCCGTGCTCGACGACCCCGAGGCCAAGAAAAACGCCCTGGGCGAAATTCCCTGGGGCCGCTTCGGCAGGCCGGAGGAAGTGGCATCGGTCGCCGTGTTCCTCGCGAGCGACGAGGCCGACTACGTCACCGGCAGCACCTACTACATCGACGGCGGGCTGACGCAACAGGTGACGAAGTATTGATCGCAACGCCGCTTTGAAATCACCCTCTGTTTGCGCCTCGCGCGGCGCGATCGTGAAAACCCCTCTCCACCTGGTGGTGCGTCCAAATTAAATTACTCCGCAGGATTTCAGAGCCGGGGCGTGTCGCCCCGGTCGGGCCGAAGGCCCGCGCTCCGGTCCCCTCTCCCTCGTACTCGGGGGAGAGGGATAGGGTGAGGGGCGGAACTGAGAGTTGCGCTCGGATCTCGTAGGGTCCGCCGATCAACGCCGTGCGTCCCTCGACCCCTCACCCCTGCCCTCTCCCCCGGGTACGAGGGAGAGGGAGTAAAGACGGAGCTTCGCTCCGACCGGGCGGACACGGCCCGGCTCCGAAGTTGCCAGACAAAATGAGCCTGCCGGGGGCGACTGTGGCATGTTCCGCGGAACCGGAGTTCTCTTTCCCCGCCCGCGCTTTGGAGCCCGCGTGGTTCTCTGTTAAGATTCGGCCGGAAGAGGATCTTGTCCGCCCGGTAGCAGTATGCCGATTAAGTTTGAGATTTATCGCGATGGCAGTCGTGTCACTACGTTTACCCCAGCGGGGGCGACGGCGGTCGGGCCCGAGAGCGTGCCGATCCCCGGCGAAGTGATCTTCAAAGACGGGCTGCTCATCGTTCAACGCAAGGACGAACACGCGACCGGCGTCTCGCTCTTGTGGGACTGCGGCCCACTGGGCGCATTCCAGCTCGAAACCACCCGCCTCCAGCCCCGGGAAAAACCGTACAACCTGAACGTGGAACTGGCCCGCTTCCGCCTGATGCGCATCATGCAGAAGCAGGAGGATTGGAACCTCTTTGACTTCCCCAAGGCCGACCGGTTCACCGCGCGCTTCGGCGAAGCGCAGAGCCTCTTCGCCGAGGCCCTGGGCAAGCTTCATGAGCCGGCCGAGGCCGCGAAGGTGGCCGACCACGCGCTGGCGATCGGCCTGGACCTTTCCGAGCAGCTCGCGACGTTTCACAGTGAGCTGCTGCTGAGCCGTCGGCGGGCGACCAACGGTTTCGTGAAGCACATGTTCGGCTGCCGGGTTGACCCCGCGGTACAAAATGAAAAGTACAAGGAAGCGCTGGCGTCCAACTTCGACTATTGCGTGCTGCCAATGAGCTGGAAACAGCTTCAGCCGCAGGAAAATGTGTTCAATACCGAAGCGCTGGACGAGTGGGTTGAGCTGCTGAGCAAGCGGCGCGTGCCGACCATCGCCGGGCCGCTCATCCGCCTGGACGAGTCGGGCGTGCCCGACTGGATGGTCATCTGGGAGCACGATTTCGACATGCTCCGCGAGATGGCTTACGACTTCGTGCAGCGGGTGGTGCAGCGCTACCGCCGGGCCGTGGCGGCGTGGAACGTCGTCGGAGGCGTGCAGACCAACAGCGCGTTTACGCTCAGCTTTGAGCAGATCATCGAGCTGACCCGCCTGCTAGTCTCGCAGGTAAAAACCCTCCTCCCCAACGCCCGCACCCTCATCACGGTCACGCACCCATTTGGTGAATACCACGCCCGCAGCAAGGCCGGCGTGCCGCCGATGCTTTACGCGGAGATGGTGGCTCAGTCGGGGATCAACTTCGAGGCCTTCGCGCTGGAAGTGGAGATGGGGCTTCCCAAGCCCGGGATGTTCATGCGTGATTTGTTCCAGCTCAGTAGCATGCTGGACAAATTCTCCACGCTGGGCCGCCCGGTTTTCCTGACCGCGATCGGCTGCGCGGGCCAGGCCACGCCCGATGGGGGCGACACGCCCGAAGCCCGCCTCGACCCCTCCGCCGCCGGCCGCTGGCGCAAGCCGTGGGACGCGCAGCTCCAGGCCGATTGGATGGAAGCGGTCTACAGCATGGCCCTCAGCAAGCCGTTCATCGAAAGCGTTTCGTGGGCGAATCTCGCCGACCTCCGCCAGACCATCCCCGGCGGCGGCCTTCTCGACGACATGCTCCGCCCCAAGCCCGCCTTCCAGCGCCTCCAGCAGATGCGGGAGAAGTACAAGCAATTCCAGAAGAAATGACAGCGCACCGGCATCCGAAGTAAAACAGTCTTCCGATGCCCGATTCCCCCGAGGTTTCCGACCCGATCTGGACGGCCCCGCAGCGCCGGGCGATCGTCATTCTTTTGACTTTGTTGCTCGTGTTCCTCACCGGCCGCTACGCCTGCAATCGCGCTTTCATTGACGACCCGCAACCCGAAGTCAACGCAAGAGCCGCCGACCTCGCCGACAAGCTCGACCCCAACACCGCCGACTGGCGCGAGCTGGCCGCGATCCCGAACTTGGGCGAGAAAAAGGCGCAGGCGATCGTCGCATTCCGCGAGAAGTGGCAAGCGCAGCACCCCCAAGACCCGGCCTTCCGCGGCCCCGAAGACCTGCGACAAGTAAAGGGGATAGGCCCGGCGACGGCGTCGAACCTCAAGCCTTATCTGATCTTCCCAATGCCGACTACGCGGCCGGGCGGCTCATAGTGTATAATGTGTCAGCAAGTATCGTCGGGGGCAAGGAGTCGATATGCGAACGCTGGAACTGCTGCCGAACCTGCCCGAACTAACGGCGGATGAAGCCAACCGATGGGTGGGCGCCGCGATCGCGGAAGCGGAGGCCCTACGCCAGCACGACCAAAGACTCTATCCATTGGCAAATGATCCCGCGGCCATGGCAACCGCCAGGAGCCTCCACGCCGCTTGGCGGCATTGGGCGGATTACGCTTCGACACTTCTTGACCAGCTTCCCGCGTCGGTCGTCCGCGACGACTCCGGCACGGTGAAGAAACTTCGTCTGGGCATTGGCTACGCGCGTTGCGTGGAAGGACTTCCCCCGGAAGAGATCATTCGACGCCACCAGCGGGTGGAAAGCGGCGAAGCGAGGCTCCTGTCGATAGAGGAGGCTCGCCGTGAACTTGGACTTGCATCTCGCGGCTGACGCCCTCGCTGATTTGCGACGACTCGATGTGGGATTGCAAGAAGAAGTATTTGATGAACTGGAACGACTTTCGGCGAAGCCCGACTTGATCCCTCCACCGCTGCCGCAGTCAGGTATCGTTCATACTTTCGCGTGCGAAACTGCCGGTGGTTTGCACGTCATCGCCATTACGCTTGAGAGGCGTGATGGCGGAACACGGCTCGCGGTGCTCGGCGTACGGTTGCTTGCGGGCGCTTGAGCCTTGTGAACCCCCGCCCCCGATCCGCAAATCAGTTGCACGCACTCCGCACCCAAGCCACACGCGTCGATTCGTTCCGGCTATAATAGTTCGGTCACCGTTAGCCGGAGTTGTTCATGCCCGATTTCCAAGTTGTCAGCCCCTACAAGCCCGAAGGCGATCAGCCGCAGGCGATCGATAAGATTGCCACGGCGTTCCGTGACGGGCGCAAGTTTCAAACCCTCATGGGCGTGACCGGGTCCGGCAAGACTTTCACGATGGCCAACGTCGTGCAGAAGCTTCAGCGGCCGACGCTCGTAATCAGTCACAACAAGACGCTCGCCGCGCAGCTTTACGAGGAATTCAAGGAGCTGTTCCCCAACAACGCGGTCGGCTATTTCGTCAGCTACTACGATTATTACCAGCCTGAAGCGTACATCCCGCAGCGCGACATTTACATTGAGAAGGATGCGGCTCGGAACGACGATCTCGATCGTTTGCGGCTGAGTGCCACCAGCAATCTCGTCAGCCGCAGTGACGTGCTTCTCGTCGCCAGCGTGAGCAGCATTTTCGGCCTCGGCTCGCCAATCGAATATAAGAAGAGCGTGCTGCCGATCCGCACCGGCATCGAAACCGATCGCGACGAAATGCTGCGGGCGCTGATCGACCTGCAATACGCACGTAACGACATGGACTTCAAGCGGGCGACCTTCCGCGTTCGCGGCGACGTGGTCGAGCTGCACCCCAGCTACGAAGAATTCGC
The DNA here is from genome assembly GCA_028288775.1 of Phycisphaerales bacterium. Taxonomy (GTDB): domain Bacteria; phylum Planctomycetota; class Phycisphaerae; order Tepidisphaerales; family Tepidisphaeraceae; genus RYN-428. Next base: position 6,845 of record JAQGHP010000361.1, read on the forward strand.
CTACCGCATCGAATTCTTCGGCGACGAGATCACCAGCATCGATTCCGTCAACCCGCTGACTGGCGAGCTGATCGCTACGCACGACCAGATATTCATCTACCCCGCCGTCCACTACGTCATGCCCGAGGACCGCGTGCAGGACGCGGTGCGGTCCATCCGCGAAGAGCTCGACCATCGCGTCATGCAGCTTCGCGGAGAAGCCAAGCTGCTCGAAGCCCAGCGCCTGCTCGCCCGCACGAAATACGATCTGGAGATGATGCTCGAGGTCGGCTACTGCTCGGGAATCGAAAACTACAGCCGGCATCTCGACGGCCGCAAGCCCGGGGAGAAGCCGTACACGCTGATCGACTATTTCCCCAAGGATTTCCTGCTAATGATCGACGAGTCGCACGTGACGCTGCCGCAGATCCGTGCAATGTACAACGGCGACCGCCAGCGCAAGGAAGTACTCGTCGAGCACGGCTTCCGCCTGCCCAGCGCTCTGGACAACCGGCCGCTGAAATACGAAGAGTTCGAGGCGATGTGGAACCAGGTGCTGTTCGTCTCCGCCACGCCGGCCAAAGTGGAACTGGAGAAGAGCGCGGGCGAGGTGGTGGAGCAGGTGATCCGCCCCACCGGGCTGGTCGATCCGGAGATTGAAGTCCGCCCCGCGCAGGGGCAGGTGCCGCATTTACTGGCAATGATCGGCGAGCGCGCCAAGTCCGGCGAGCGCGTGCTCGTTACCACGCTGACCAAGCGTCTGGCCGAAGATCTCAGCGCCTACATCCAGGAGGCCGGCTTCCGCGGCCGCTACTTGCATAGCGAGATTCAGACGCTCGAGCGCATCGAGATTCTCAGCGATTTGCGCAAGGGGGATTTCGACGTGCTGGTGGGCGTGAACCTGCTGCGCGAAGGGTTGGATCTGCCTGAGGTGTCGATGGTGGCGATCCTGGACGCGGATAAAGCGGGGTTCCTGCGCAGCGAGACGTCGATTATCCAGATGGTCGGCCGGGCCGCGAGAAATGTGAACGCGAAGGTGATCTTGTACGCGGACTCGGTGACGCCCGCGATGCAAAAGGCGATGGACGAGACGGCCCGCCGACGGGTGCTTCAGCTCAAGTACAACGCGGAGCATGGCATCACGCCGCAGACGATCAAGAAGGCGATTCGCACGAGCATCGAGTCGGAGCTGAAGGCCCGCCGCACGACGCAGGACGCCATCCGCGCCGGCGAAACCGAGTTCGATCAGACGGAGATCGTCCGGCTGCTGGAAGAGGAGATGCTGGAGTCCGCGAAGAACCTGGAGTTCGAGCGTGCCGCCCAGCTCCGCGACAAGCTCAACGAGATGAAAGGCGCGCCGACCATCAAAAGCGGCAGCTCCTGGTCGCCCCGCGAGACGGATGAGCAGACGCAGAAGATCTGGGAGCCCAAGAGCAAGGGCCGCGGTAAGAGAAAGGTTGCCAAGTGACGGCAGACCCCGCCGTCACTACAATCTCGACGCTCTGACTTGGGAGAAGGTTGTAGATCGGAGGGCACACGATGTTTGAATTTCCAAATATTTCCGAGATACGTCCGCTGATCGAGCTCGCCCGCCGCGAAGACTTTCACGGCGACGACGTCACCAGCCGCCTGCTGATCCCCGAGGATGCGATCGGCGTCGGCACGCTGGTGCAGAAGGAGATCGGCGTGAGCTGCGGGCTGCCGATCGTCGAGATGATCTGCCGCACATACGACGAGCGGCTGCGCGTGGAGCAGATCCCCGGGTTTCACATGGAAATCATCGAGGGGCGGTTTAGCGACACCCAGCGCATGCCCCTGCTGCGCGTGCGCGGGCCGATGCGGTCGCTGCTGTCGGCCGAGCGCGTGGTGCTGAATTTCCTGCAGCGGATGAGCGGCGTCGCGACCACCACCCACCGCTTCGCCCGGCGGGTAGTCGGCACCGGCTCCAAGGTCTACGACACCCGCAAGACCATCCCGGGCATGCGCCTGCTCGACAAGTACGCCGTGCGCTGCGGCGGAGGCCATAACCACCGCATGGGCCTCTACGACGGCCTGCTCGTCAAGGACAACCACATCGCGGCGGTTCCACTGAAGGACCTTCAGAATTATCTCGCACAAGCCGTGAACCGCTGCCGGGCCGAAGACCCGACCCGCCTCGTCGAGGTCGAGGTTGACAAACTTGATCAACTGCGCGAGGTGCTGAAGGTGGACGGCGTGCAGATCATTCTGCTGGACAACATGGACTGCCCGCGGATGGAACTCGCCGTCGAACTGCGCAACAAGAGCGGCAAGAAGGGCATCATCGAGCTGGAGGCTTCGGGCGGTGTGACGCTGGAAACGATCCGCCCCATTGCCCAGACAGGCGTCGAGCGGATCGCGGTGGGCGCGCTCACCCACTCCGCGCCGGCGCTCGACATCGGCCTTGAAATCGAGGAATAACACCAGGGTGATTCTGGGCCGACCGCTTTCACCTTACAGCTTTCGCAGGCGATGGACCGATATGCATCGATACGGTTGAAAGCGGGAGCGGCTGAATTGACTATTGCGCGGAAGGCATCCATCCTCGCGGTTCTTGCGACCGCAGGAGCGGGCGGGTGCATTGCGCACGGGCCGCGGGTTGTTGGTGACCCCGACCCGGAATCCAAGATTCCCGCCATCAAAGTCGCGGTCGCCAAACACGACCGGAAAGTCATCCCGCAATTAATATTGGACCTCGACAGCGACGACCCGGCGGTGCGGTTCTACGCTATTGATGGCCTACACGCCTTCACGGGCGAGACCTTCGGCTACCGCTATTTCGACGACGATCAAGAACGCAAACCCGCCGTGAAGAAGTGGCACGAATGGCTCGAAAAACAATATAAGTAGTTGCAGGTTGCTGGTGGGAAGCCGCAGCCGCATTCACCAGCAACGAGCAACGAGCAACGAGCAACCAGCAACTGCCAATGCGTCACCTTCGACTTCAGACTACCAGCGATCCCGCCCTGCTCGCGCCGGTACGCCGCGCGTTGGAAGGGTTCTGCGCTTCCGCCGGGTTTGACGATCGCGGCGTGGGGGAAATCGGGCTGTGCCTTAATGAAGCAATGGCCAACATCACCCGGCATGCCTATGCCGGAGCCATCGACCGGCCGGTCGTGCTTGAAGCGCAGTTCATTGACGACGAACTGCTCCTGACGCTGCGCGACTGGGGCAACGGCCGCGATCCATCGCTTAATTTTAAGCCCGCCGACCCGCTTACGCCCGGCGGACTTGGCCTGGTCTGCCTTCGCAAGCTCATGGACGATGTCACATTCGTCCCACAACCCGATGGAATGCTGCTCGTCATGAAGCGCAAGCGGACGGAGCATCGGACCACGAAAGAGGCGTAAGGCAAAGGGGTGAGTAGGGGTAGACGTTGCACGCGGCAGGCGCGCAGGTATCGACGGCGAAGCGGAGATAACCCCGGCGGCATAGGCATGACAGCCGCAAGGTACTATACTCACAGGAGTCGTTGCGTTCCGCTTGATGCCGTTTGCGTACAGCCAACTCCCCGAAGAGGCTCGATATGGATCTCACAACCGGCAGCGATCTGGTGCCCAAAGCACGGACAACCGGGGATGCGCTCGTGATGGCGGTGCGCGGCGAAATCGATCTGCACAACAGCCCCGAGCTGCGCACGCAAATTTTTGATTTCCTCGGGAAGTATTCCCCCAAGCGCCTGATCCTCAACCTCAGTCAGGTCCCCTACATGGACAGCAGCGCGATCGCGGTTCTGGTCGAGTCGCTCCGCCGGGTCCGCACCTTCGGCGGCAAGATCTGCCTTACCGGGTTGCAGCCGCGTGTACAGGGACTTCTTGAAATCGCCCGCCTGGGCACCATCTTCACCATCGCCAAGGATGAAGAGGAAGCGATGACGAAATAGGAGGGCTCAAGGGTTCAAGAGTGCAAGGGTTTCACGATTTGAACGATTCGTGGCCTTCGCGACTCTCGTTTCTCAGTAACTTTGAACCCTTAAGCCCTTGAACCCTTAAACCCTTGTCCCCGCCCCCCATGTTCCTCCTCCGTCCCATTACCGCGATCGGCGCCCGAGCTTTGGGCCTGCTCGAATTTGTCGGCGGCGTGGGTTATTTGCTCGCCGACACGGCCGGCACCGTCCGTCGCGGGCTCATTGCCAAACGCGGCCGCCGAATGGGGTGGCTAAGCCTTTGGGCGCAGATGGTGCGCGTGGGGGTACGGAGCATTCCCATCGTCATGCTCGTGCTGTTTTGCATCGGCGCGATCCTCTCGTTGCAGATGTCGCCGATCCTCAAGACCTACGGCGCACAGAGCCAGGTGGCCAGAATTATCGCCGTCGCCACTTTTCGCGAGCTCGGGCCGCTGGTCAGCGCGATCGTTCTGACCGGTTTCGCCGGGGCGAGCATCGCGGCAGAGATCGGAACGATGGTCGTCTCCGAAGAAGTCGAGGCGCTCGAAGCCCAGGCGATCAACCCGATCCGATTCCTCGTGCTGCCCCGCGTATTGGCAACTGCGGTGATGATGGTCTGCGTGGCCGTCGTGGGAGATTTGCTGGGCGTCGCGGGCGGGCTGTTCGTCTCCCACGCGTTCCTGGGCCTCAGCTCCGAGCAATACGTCCGCCTCACTTTCGAGGCGCCGAAGGTCCGGGATTTCGTAACCGGCCTTATCAAAGCCGGCGTCTTCGGCACGCTAATCAGTGCCCTCGCCTGCTACCTCGGCCTGGGCGTCACCGGCGGCGCGCAGGGCGTCGGTGTCGCCACCACGCGCACGGTTGTGCTAACCATCGTCGCATTGATAACCGTTGACCTAATGTTCACGGGAGTGTTCTACTATTTCGGATGGTAAAGGAAGAAATTTGCGAGTGCCGATTTGCGATTTGCGATTGGATTTCAAAAATCTGAAATGTGAAATTTGAGATTCTTCCAATCGCAAATCGCAAATCGGCAATCGCAAATCACACTTATGGCTGAACACGCGATCCAAGTTCAAGGCGTGACGAAGGTCTTTAGCGGCCGCACCGTCCTCGATTCCATCCGCCTCGACGTCAATGAGGGGGAAACCCTCGTCATTCTCGGCGGATCGGGCTCGGGAAAGTCCACGCTCCTGCGGCTGATGATCGGCAACGAGAGCATCGACGGCGGCGACATCTTCATCGGCCACGCCGGCAAGAGCATCCGCACCATGAAGCAGGGCGAGCTGAACGAATACCGCAAATCGCTCGGCGTGCTCTTCCAAAGCGGCGCGCTGTTCAACTCGATGTCGGTGGCCGACAATGTCGCGCTGCCGCTGCGCGAGCACACGGACCTGCCCGAAGAGACGATCGAGATCATGGTAAAGATCAAGCTGGAGCTGGTCGGGCTGCGCGAGCATTCGGAGAAGATGCCATCCCAGCTATCAGGGGGAATGAAAAAACGGGCGGGCCTCGCCCGGGCCATCGCGCTCGACCCGCGCATCCTCTTTTATGACGAACCCTCCGCCGGGCTCGATCCGGTGACGAGCGCCGAAATCGATCAGCTCATCATCGACCTCAACCGCAAGCTGGGGGTCACCAGTGTCGTGGTGACCCACGAGATGGACAGCGCCTTCCGGATCGCCGACCGCATGGTCCTGCTCGACCGTGGAAAGTTCGTCGTGTCCGGCACGCCCGAGGAGCTGCGCGACTCTGTCGACCCGCTCGTGCGGCAATTCGTACACGGCCTGACCGAGGGCCCGCTCACCGACCGGCGGAGGGCTGGCGGCTACGAAGTCGATCTGCTGGGGGACGGAGTCTAACATGAAAAATGATCGCAATGCCCTGAAGGCCGGTTCATTCATCGTCATCAGTTTCATCGTCGCCGTGATGATCGTGCTGCTCATTCGCGGGCAGGGAATGGCGCCCTCGCAGGAACGCTCCGCGACCTTCAAGCTCACCGACGATCTAGGCGGCCTGGGCGTCGGCGACGACGTCCGCATCGGCGGAGTAAAGGTCGGCAGCGTGAGCACCGTTCTGCTCACCGCCCTCGACTCCCCCACTCCCAAAGTCCTGGTGAAGTTCACTGTCCCCGCTTCCTACGTGCTGCGGGAGGACGCCCACATCGCCATCCAAAGCGCCATCACCGGGCCCGCCAACCTCAACATCACCAACCTCGGCGCGGGCAAGCCGCTGGCGGAAGGCCTTGCTCTCGTCGGCGCACCGGACCCCAAGAGCGAACTGCTGGCGAACCTCGGACGCACGGCCCCACACATCGAAGCGATCGCGACGGCGATCGAGACGCAGACTCTTCCCAAGGTGAATGAAGCCATCGGGTCGTTCAAGCAAACCGCCGACTCGGCGACGACGCTGGTCCACCACGTTAACGACAAGATCGACCCGGCCGTCGAAAAGTACGACGGTGTCACCCAGCACGCCGGCGAAGCCCTCGTGCAGGTGCGCGATCTGGTGGGCGAATCCAAGACCGATTTCCGCGGCACCGTGAAGAACCTGAACGAAGCCACGGCGTCCATCCGGGACAAGCTCCCGGGCTTGCTCGAACGCGTGACCGCGGTGATCGACAAAGTGAACGGCGCGATGGTTAGCGCCCGCGCCGCGTTGGAGGACGTGGAGAAGACCGCCGCGAATGCCCGGGATCTCAGCGCCGCCGCCCGCTCGGTCATTGTGGACAACCATGGCAAGCTGGACAACATCATCACCGGCCTGAAATCGACCAGCGACAATCTCAAAGCGACGAGCATCGAAGTCCGCCGAAGCCCCTGGCGACTGCTTTACAAGCCCGAGGCCAACGAGATGGCGAACCTCAATCTCTACGACACCACCCGCCAGTTCAGCGAAGGAGCGGGAAGCCTGAGCGATGCCGCGACCGCCCTGCGCGACGCCCTTCACGACCCGAACATGAACAAAGCGCAGCTGGAAAAACTCGTCGAGCAGCTCGACGAGAGCTTCAACAACTTCCACAAAGTGGAAAACAAGTTGTGGACGAGCGTCAAACAGTGAACCCGTCCCGTCCGCCTTGGAACTCGTGACCATTTCAACTTTCGCGCACTACCCTGCCTGATCGTTGCGCGACAGCCGTTCTCCGCAGCCGATCGAATGTGGCGCGACAAGGCCTGATGTCCCCTCTCCCGGTACGCCGGGAGAGGGTTAGGGTGAGGGTTCGGCACAAGGGGCAATGCCTTGTACACGCCACGCCGACAGCGCTGAACCCTCACCCCTGCCCTCTCCCGGCGTACCGGGAGAGGGAGAAATCGCAACAAGCAATCGACCTGCGGTTCTCCGTCTGCCCGAATTGATAAACGTGTTTTGCGCCATGCAGTATTTTGGGGTGAGGGGCGGACATTTCTCGGCGCGAAGATGAGCTGAAAATCGCAGCCGCTGCTCCATGGAGGATCAGGCATGAACCGCGCAGTGTTTTCGACTCTGGTGGCCGCTCTGGCGATGGTGCTTGCCGTTCTTCCCGCCCGCGGGGCGAACGTTACCTTCGACGTCCGATCGGCCCGCAGCGGCAACTGGTCTGACCCTCACACATGGGAGAACGGCCGTGCGCCGCGGGCCGGTGACTTCGTGCAGGTGCGGGCCGGCGACTTGGTCACGTACGATGTGGCGAGCGATGACGCCATCCGCATGATTCACGTTGCTGGGACGCTTACTTTCTCGCGCGAGAAATCCACCCGCCTGTGCGTCGGGTTGATCAAAATCCAGGCAGGAACGCAGGCAAGCGAGGAAGGCTTCGACTGCGACGCACATATCGCGGCGGATGCTCCTGATCCGGCAACCGGCCCGACGCCGGCGCTGGAAATCGGAACCACGGAGAATCCGATCCCGGCGAACGTCACCACCGTCATCCGTCTCACTTACTTTGCCGGAACGGACAAGGAATCACTCCCCGCGATCATGGACTGCGGCGGCCGGTGGGACGTCCACGGCGCGCCGCTGGCGCGCACGTGGTCAAAGCTCGCCGTCACCGCCAGGGCCGGCGTTGACAGTGTGACCCTCGCGGACCAGCCTTCAGGCTGGAAAAGCGGCGACCGAATCGTCCTCACCAAGTCAGCCACTACCGACTTCGCCAGCCATCATCCAAACCTGACCACGACCGAAGAACGCAACATCGCCTCCGTCGATGGCAGGATGATCCGTTTTGACGAGCCGCTGGAGGCCGATCACATTGCACAGGGCGCTAAGGTTACCGAGGCCGCCAATCTCTCCCGCAACGTCGTGATCGAATCCGCCGACCGGCAGGGCGTCCGCGGCCACACCATGTACCATTTCCAAAGCACCGGCGGCATCTCCTACGCCGAATTCCGCCACCTGGGCAAGCGCAACGTGCTGGGCAAATACCCCGTCCATTTCCATCTCGTCCGCGATTCCATGCGTGGCAGCGGCGTTATCGGCGCGAGCATCTGGGATTCAGAAAATCGGTTCATGGCCATCCACGGCACCGACTACCTCCTCGTCCGCGATTGCGTCGGCTACCAGTGCGTCGGCCACGGTTATTTCCTCGAAGACGCCACCGAGCAATACAACGTCCTCGATCACAACATCGCCATCCAGGCGATGCGCGGGAAAAGACTGCCCAAGCAGGCGCTCGACTTCGATGAAAACGAAGGCGCGGGGTTCTGGTGGGCCAATGGCCGCAACGCGCTGGTGGGGAACGTGGCCTGCGAAAACCATCTCTACGGCTACAAATTCCAGATCGAAAAGTCCCACGGAAAAGACCCCATCTACCGCCTGCGCCAGCCCGACGGCTCGCTGGCCGCTCGCGACATCCGGACCGTCCCGTTCCTGCGCTTCGAGGACAACGAATCCCACTGCGACGGCCTTTATGCGTTCAGCTTCGGCGACGACCCCGCGGGGGCGGTCCATTCCGACACCAGCCACCCGTTCATCGCCCGCAACCTGCGGGTGTGGCAATCCCACTACGCCATCCGCCCCAACCTCTGGTCGTTCCTGATGGACGGCCTGACGATCAACCACGCCGTCTACGGCGTCTATCACCCTGATTACTGCGATCACGTCTATCGCAATATTTATCTCAACACCGTCACCTCCGAGCCCATCAACCGTGGGCACGATGACGAGAGTATTCAGTACGGCTCGTTTACCTACGAGAACCTGACGCTGGAGAATTGCCGCATCGGGCGCGACCCGATCATCCAGCTCACCTGCACCTCACCCAAGCCGGGGCAGACGGGCCATTTCAAAAATGTGATTTATAAAAATAGCACTTCCCACGATTCCAACGTCGTCGATCTGGGCGGCGGCCCGCGGAACGACAAGCTGGAGAACGGCGTCGTCTATTACTTCCACGACATGCCGCAACCCGGGCTGGCGACGAAGGTCGTCAGCGGCAAATTCCCCCAGCTCATGAACGACGGCGACTACAAGCAAATCCCCGGCTTCACCGGCCCGGACGTCAAGGCGGCCGCCGTCACTGAGGTCCCCTTCCCGACCCTTCTCACCCCCGTCGATGACCTGCCCCCCGCGACGATGATCACCTCCGTGCGCCCCTCCGGCGACAAGCTGATCATCCGCGGCATCAGCGAAGACGATGGCGAAGTAGCCTCCGTGCAAGTCAACGCCGAGCCGGCGAAAATTCTCTCCTCGCACGCCGGTATCACGGAGTGGGAAATCAGCCTCAATGCAGCGGGGGTGAAGTCAATCGACGCGAAGGCGACGGACAAGGCAGGGAACATGGAGCGGACGTCGGCGGTGAAGTTGGTCGCGCAGTAGCCTCAATGCGCGGAAACACGCGATTGTGGTGCAGCCTTTCAGGCTGCATTCGCAGGCCCAAAGCCTGCACGGCAAAATGCGAATCGCGCACGGTTATTTAGGACTTGGCGCTCACCGGGTCATTGGTAACGACCGCGGCGACCGGCGCGGCCCCGGGGTTGCCGACCGCCACGGTGATTCCACCGTATCGGTTATTCCCAAGTACAAGTGACTTTCGCCAAATCCACATGCCGAACAGCAGGTAGCAGCCGACAGCCAGAGCGCCAGTCACGGCCAATACGGTTTTGGCTTGCGCGGGAATCGGGTCGTCGAAGAAGTTGCTTTCGATAAGCAGGATTCCCACCCACAAAGCTGCGAGGATGCCGGGAACCACCTGCCCGAGCATCCGCCACTGCCGTCGATATCGACGGCGGAGGTCCGCAATCATGTCCGCCTGGATTCCTCCACACTTCGGGCAGGCGACCGGCGCGACGCCGGAGCGCAGGCCCCTCGCCACGGATTGAGATGCCGTCTGGAGCGCGCGGTCGCGTGCCCCCGCTTCGTTGATCCCGTAGTGGCTTCTCGCCTTTCCCTCGGCGATGCACCGGTACTCATAGTGATACACGCTCGCGCAATGCTCGCAGGTGACGTCCTTCAGCGCGCTCCCCTGCACGACCCCTTTGTGGCGCTTTCCGACATAGACGATCATTCTTCATCCCCTTCATTAACGGGCGCGAGCGAATCGATTCGCCGGACGAGCGACTCGTCTCCCGACAACCACCAGATCTGCTTGTGGTGGTGGATCGTTGCGACGACCGGGTTGCCGGGAAAGGCGACGGCGAAATCGCTGCCGAGCAGATTTTCAAGCAGAGTCTGAACGAATCGCGTGAATCGCCCGGCCTCTCCCGGCAGATACTCGATGGCCGCGGCGACGTTGAGCGTGGCGAGTTTCACGGGGTCAATGTCCGCCTCCCGCAGCGCCGCGGACATCCACGCCTTGCGGCCCAGATCCAGATCATGCGCCCAGTGGCTCTTGGGCATCACCCACGCCGGGCCCGGCAGAATTTCGAGCCAAGCCCGCGTAGTGAGTGATGCGAGCGTCGCCTCAAACGGCTCCGCGACGCGCCGAGCATGCACGCGAGCTTCGGGCCGGATCGTCGGGTCTTCCGGTCCGAGCCAACCCACAAAATGTGTTGGAGCGCCAGGAGGCAGGCCGAACGCGCCGCTGTTGTGATAGAGACAGCGCATTCCCTGCTCGTTCATGCGGGCGATGACGCGGCCGTATTCGACGATTGTGGGCAAGCCGTATCCTCCGCCCGAATTGTGGGACGCGGCCCGGCGGTTTGCAATTGCCGGTCCGTCTGAATTTCGGCTGCGACACCGCGGATTATTTTCCCTTCCCTTCGCCACAATCGGCCGATATACTTTACATTGCAAAGTTATCGTCTTGCCTGACCCGTTCTTTAGCTTTCGCAATCGAGGTTCCTGCCATGCATCCCTTGCAAACCATCGACGCCCAATACCGCCGGCCTTTGTCGGTCATGTTTTTGCTCTCGCTATCGACGTTCGTGTCATTGGGTCTTCTCGTGGCACGCTGGCTGATCGGCGGACACTTCATCTATCGATTCCTGCCGTGGAACTTATTCCTCGCGTGGGTGCCGTTCGGCTTTGCGGTCGCGTTGTATTGGGGGCATCGTCATGGAACGCTGAATAGGCGGCGGGCGATTGTTCTGGGCGTGCTGTGGCTCCTCTTCTTCCCCAACGCGCCCTATCTGCTCACCGAATTTGTCCATCTCGGGCCGCGGCATGATGGGGCGTGGTGGTGCGACCTCATGTTGATCACCGGGTTCGCCTGGAACGGATTGTTACTGGGGCTGCTCTCTCTGTTCCTCGTCCAACGCGTGGCGGGCGAGCGCCTGGGCACATGGTGGAGCTGGATAATCGCCGTCGCGGCTGTGACGCTCGGCAGCTTTGGCATTTCTCTGGGACGATTCCAGCGGTTCAACAGTTGGGACATTCTGGCCAAACCGATCGGCCTGCTGAGAGACGTGCTCGCGGAGATATTCCATCCCACCGCCTATCCGAAGGAGGTCGCAATCGCCGTGCTGTTGTGCGCCTTCCTCTCGCTGGCATATCTGACCTTGCTCGCGCTGATCTCGCTGGGAAGGGACGACCTTCAAACAAGAGACCCCGGCATCGGGGGGATGCCGGGGTCCGGGTTAACCTTGCACTGAACGCGGGAAAGGGAATCGCGCTCCAAACTATTTGCCGCTGCCTGTGACTTTCGACGCGGCGGGCTGCGCGGGCGTCTGCGCCCCGGCATCCGCGTGGCCGGGCTCGACGGCGCCAAAATACGAATCGTCGATCTCCGGCTGCGCGGTTTTCTTGAGCTGCTCCAGCAGCACTTCCAGCCGCCTTTGGCTTACACGTTGGGCGGTCTGCTCGTAAGTAAGCGTCGTGCGGTTGAGAACCTGGATGATGTGGTAGCCGAACCGCGTCTTCACCGGCCCGCTGATCTCACCCTTTTGTAACTTGTACGCCGCGGCCTCGAACTGCGGGACCATCTGCCCGCGGCTCATCGTGCCCAGGCTGCCGCCCGCGGCGGCCGAGACCTTGTCGTCCGACTCTGCGCGGGCGAGCGTAGCAAACGCCTCGCCCTTATCCAGCTTCTTCTTAATGTCCTCGGCCTTGGCCTTGGCCTGCTCATCCGTGAGCTTCGAGTCCCCCACGCCCGAGCCCGCCATGCCGATCAGGATGTGCCGGGCCTCCAGCTCGTCGAACCAGGCCTTGTTGTCGTTGAAGAACTTCTGGTCGGCTTCCCTCTGCTCGGCGAGATTCACGACGACGGCATTAGCAAGCAATTGCTCGTAGGTCGTCTTCACGCGAAGCGACTGGTCGAGCTTGAGGCGCTTGGCCTCGGCGGAAAGGACCTTCATGTCAACATACTGCTCCGCGAGCTGCCGCTTGGCCTCGGGCCGGGCGAGAACGCGGGCCTGCACGTTCGGGTCGAGCTCGGAGAAAAAGCTGTTGAACTCGCCCGCCGTGACCTTCTGGTCGCCCACGGTGATGACGACCTTGTTCGGGTCCACCTCCGGGAACGCCGAAACCGGCTTGGCCGGTTTCCCCGGGTCCACGGCCGGGGCGGGGGTCGCGGGGTCCGCGGCCTTTCCGTTCTTCACCTGCATGATCAGCGGCATCGACACCGCCGCGGTCACTGCGACGATCAGGGCAATACGCAACATTCGCTTCTTCAATGGTTCTCCAGGGAAAAGTCGGGGCCAACAGGAAAAAGACGCCTCCGCCGCCGCAATCTAACCGGATACGCGATTCACCGGAAGGCGCACAGAATCGACAAATACATATTAGGCATGGCGGATGTGGCACCGGGCTTCCGCCTGGTATTTTCTCACCCATGCGCACGCCATGGCCATACGTGTAGAATTTCGGCCGATGACCTCGTCACCCCTGATCACTGCCGCGTCCGGCGTACGCCGAATCGTCCTGACCGGCGGCCCTGGCGCGGGCAAGACGACCATCGCCTTCCATCTCGCGGCTGCGCATCCCGGGGAATTCATGGCCGTGCCCGAGGCCGCTACACAGGTGTACAGCGCTCTGCAAACCCGTTGGGACCGGCTGGACGTGGATGGCCGCCGCGATGCACAACGACGGATATACCGGCTTCAACTCGAACAGGAGCAACTTCACGCGGACGCGTCCAATGGTCAAACCCTATTGCTCGACCGCGGGACGGTCGATGGCTCCGCGTACTGGCCCGACGGCCCGGACGACTATTGGCACGCCCTGGGCACGTCGCGCGAAGCGGAGTTGAGCCGCTACGACTGCGTCGTCTGGATGGAAAGTTGTGCGGCCGTCGGGGCATACGACGGCGACGCCTCGAATGCCTGCCGGCATGAATCCGCCAAAGAGGCGATCAAGACCGGCGAACGCCTCGCGCGCGTGTGGGCCGATCACCCCCGTTTCCACAGAGTCGCCGCTTATCCCGCGTTCGAGCGGAAGATCGCCGCGGTTATGGGATTGATCCGATCGGCATCGTCAAAATAACGGCTTGTACCAGCGCGGCGGCATCGTTCGCTGGAAAGCCGTCGACCCAGGATCGCATGTGTTCCGGTGAGCGAAAGCGACTGATTTGCATCTCGTGGCACGGGCGGCCCGCCCGTGAATTGCGGGTATAGCCGCGAGCCACATGGGCGAGCCGCCCATGCCAAGAGAAGATCTGAAAACCAACTCTACACGCCGAGCTTCTGCTTCCACTCTGCCAGCCGCTGGACGTACGGCTGCCCCCCCGCCGCACCGGGGCTGCGATAGCGCTTTACCACGTTTCGCGATCCGAGCGCCTCGTACACGTCCGGACCAATGCCCGCGACGTTCGCCCCAACCGACTTCGCGGTCTCCACGAAGTCGGCGACGGAAAGCTGCGCCAGCGCCGACTTTTTTTCCGCCTCGCAACGGGCGACGAGGGTGCCGACGATTTTGTGGGCGGTGCGGAACGCGATTCCCTTCGTCACGAAATACTCGGCGAGGCTGGTGGCGTCGAGGAAGCCGCGTTCGAGCGTCGGCTCGATGTTTTCGCGGACGTAGTTGGTTGAATTGACGATGGCCGCGGCCATGGTCACGCAGGCGCTGACCGTGTCGTACGCGCGGAAGAGGACGCGCTTGTCCTCCTGGAGGTCGCGGTTGTAGCCGATGGGCAGGCCCTTGCAGATCGTCAGCAGGGAGACGAGGTCGCCGTAGACGGTGCCGCAGCGGCCGCGGATGAGCTCGAGCATGTCCGGGTTGCGCTTCTGCGGCATCATCGACGAGCCGGTCGTGTACCGATCGGCGGTCTTGATGAACGAGAATTCAGTCGAGGAATAAATGACCCACTGCTCGGCCCACCGCGACAGGTGCATCGCGGCCATCGCCAGCGAGAACAAAAACTCCAGCGCCTGATCGCGGCTGGCGGTCTGCTCGATACTGCTCAGCGGCGGCTGCTCGTAGCCGAGCAACTGCGCGGTGATCCCGGAATCAATCGGCAGCGACGACCCTGCGATCGCCCCGCTCCCCAGTGGGATGTCGTGGGTGCCTGTGAACTGGAACGCGGTGGCGCACCGGTCGGCGTCCCTCGAGAACATCGTGCACCACGCCAGGCATTCGGCCCCGGCGAGGATCGGCTGGGCTCGCTGCAGGTGCGTGTAGGAGGGCATGACGATGTCGCCGCTGCGCTGGGCGAGGGCGACGTATGCCCGGCAGAGATCGCGGAGCTTTTTGCCGATCTCGATCGCGTTGTCGTGGACCCAAAGCGACAGATCGAGCGCGACCTGGTCATTGCGGCTGCGGGCGGTGTGGAGCTTGCGGCCGGGGTCGCCGATCCGCTTGATCAGGGCGTCCTCCACCACCATGTGAATGTCTTCCAGGCTCTCATCGAAAACGAAATTGCCCGCTTCAATGTCTCGCTGGATGGAATGAAGGCCGCCGACGATCGCCTCGCGCTCGGCGTCTGTAATGAGTCCTACTTTAGCGAGCATCGTCGCGTGGGCGATGCTGCCGGCGATATCGTGCTTGTAGAGCCGGCGGTCGTAGGAGATTGATTCGACGAACGATTGGGCCAGCGCATCGGTCGCCTCGCCGATCCGCGCCTGCCAGGATTTGAGTTCAGCCATAGGGCGGACATTGTAAGGAGGGATGGGGAAGTAAAAAGTGAAAGGTAAAAAGTAAAAAGTGGGCGGCCGTGGCTATCAAGATGCGGGAAATCCGGTTTATGCAGGTCGTGCAGGGGGCTGCCTGCCTACCTTTGCCTTTCGACTTTTTACTTTTTACATTTTACTTCTCAGCCCTCCGGGGGCCGCAGCCGCCCCCCCGACGGCTGGGCCACCGGAGGGCGCTGGCCACGGCAGGCCATGATGGTTGTTTTGTATTTGTCCGCAATTCACCTAAATAGGTGATATACCTCATTACAAGCCGTTGCTTGACGCCAGAGACGGTGGTGAAATGGGTGCAGTGAGGGGTTCAGGGAGGATGGTTCATGTCCGAGTTGAATGGTTCGGATCGTGCGCCGACTCGCATGGGGAACGTGGGGGCGATGGTGCGCGTGATGCGCAGCCTCGACGCGGCGCCGATCAATGGCGATGCGAAAGTCGATGCGGCCAAGGCCAAGCGCAAACTCGTCGCGGATCTTTGCAAGCTGCTGGGGGAGCAAATGGGGGGAAAGCCGGTTTCACGTGCCGTCGAACCCCTACCCGTCGCGATCGATTCCGCCACCGTCTCTAATGGAATGGACGCCAGACTTCCGCCGCGGATGCAGCAGACGTTGCGACGGCTCCTCGCGGGCGACGCCGAGAAGGAAATCGCCCGGCGACTGGGCGTCAGCAAGCACACCGTGCACGTCTATGTGAAAGCCCTCTACCGCAAAT
>JAQGHP010000366.1 GCA_028288775.1 Phycisphaerales bacterium
ACCATAGACGAGGCGATCGAGGCCCTCCGCCGGGATAACTTCAGCGCCATCTTTTCCGACTCCGCCTACTTCCTCCCGCTCGAGCGGGCCCTGGTTTCCCAGCAGGCGAGCCTGGTGCTCAACACGATCGGGGAAGGGGTATGCGTCGTTGACATCGAAGGCCGCTGTAACTGGATGAACAAGAAGATGCAGGCCTGGCCCGCGCGAGTGCATGAAAAGATCCGCCGAACGTGCCAGGGATCATTCGAGTTGTTCATCAAGCAAGTCTCCCCGCAGCACCCCGACACTCCCGCCACTCCCACCTTCAGCCGAGCCAAACGTTACGTTTTGAATATCGATGATCAGCAGTTCATGGAGATGATCGCGTCTCCGGTCATCAACCCCGCCGGGCAGGTGGTGCAGGTGGTGGCGGTGGTGTGGGACGCGACCGGCACCCGCCGGCTCCAGCAGAAGATCGACGCGATCGACCGCGCCGGGCGTGAGTTGGTGAGGCTCGAATCCGAGAGCCTGAGCAAGCTCAACGTCGGCCAGCGCCTCAAGCTGCTGGAGGAAAAGATCATCAGCTATACGAAAGAGCTGATGCACTTCGACCATTTCGCGATCCGATTGCTGGACCGCCGGAGCAACAAGCTGGAGATGGTTATCAGCGCCGGCTTTCCGCCGGATGCACTGAACCTCGATTTGTTCGCGGAGAACGAAGGCAACGGCATCAGCGGCTACGTGGCGGCGACCGGACGATCGTACATCTGCCCCGACGTCGAGCGCGACCCGCGTTATGTCATGGGGCTCGATCAGGCCAAGAGCAGCCTGACTGTGCCGCTGTCGCTGCACGACCGCGTCATCGGGGTTTTCAACATCGAGAGCCGCCAGCGTGCCGCGTTTAATGAGGACGACCGCCAGTTCGCCGAGATCTTCGGCCGCTACGTGGCGATCGCGCTGAACATCCTCGATTTGATGGTGGTGGAGCGCGTCCGCACGTCGCACACGGTCGCCGATACGGTCTGTACCGAGGCCGCCGGCCCGCTCAACGACATCGCCTCGGATGCCAACGCCCTCATCGACGACTACATCGGCCACGAAGACCTCCGCAAGAAACTCCAGCAAATCCTCGATAACGTCGGCACCATCCGCAAGGCCCTCCGGCAGGCTGCGGATGGCCCCAATTCCGTGCTCGGTGCGGGCGAAGTAAAAGGCGCACAGGATCCCGTGCTCGGCGGGTCGCACATCCTCGTGGCGGACGACGAACCGAACATCCGCACCACCATCAGCGACATCCTTCGCAAGTACGGCGCACAGGTCACCACCGCCACCAACGGCGCCGAGGCGATCGCGCTGCTCGACGTTCACGAATTCAACCTGCTGGTGAGCGACATCAAGATGCCCGACAAGACCGGCTACGACGTCTTCGCCGCGGCACGCAAGCGGTCCTCCAGCGTCCCCGTCATTCTCATGACCGGCTTCGGCTACGACCCCAATCACTCGATCGTCCGCGCCAGCCAGGAAGGCCTGCAGGCGGTGTTGTTTAAGCCCTTCAAGGTCGATCAGCTTCTGTCCGAAGTCCGCAAGGCCCTCCAGCCGCAACCCGTCCCGCAATAATTTTCACGCGGCATGGGCGAGAGAGCCCATGAATTCCCCGCGTAGTGTTCCGCCCAACCTAAAACCCCCCGTCGGTATTCGGAGCCGGGCCGTGTCGCCCCGGTCGGGCCAAAGGCCCGAATCGGAGCTTTGCTCCGACCGGGCCGACTCGGCCCGGCTCCGAATCCACCTGACCAATTAGACTGGTTGGACCAGTAGGTTCGGCCCTACCGAACCTACGAAATGCAGAAGGGAACGCAGGCGTCTGCGTTCCCTTTGAATGTATTCGCGTTTGGGTGATGGATGAAAGTTACCGCCCGAATTTCCCCGTGAGCGCCCGCGCGATGTTGGCGTTATTGGCGACGGGTTGCTGCGTCCGCTCCTGCTCGTCGATGATCTGCCCGGTGACGAGCTGCGCCGACAGTCGGCGGTTCCCCTCGACCGGCGGCTTGCCGATCACGGAGGCGATCTGGTTCACCTCCGCCTGCTTGCTGACGAGCTTGGTCTCCAGGTCGTCCAACTGGGCTTCCATCGCGTGGAATTCCTTCAGGGCGTTCTGGTAGAGCGCCTCGCCCTGCTGGAGCCATTGCTGAAAATGCATCGACACCGGCAGACCCTCCGGACGACTGGGGAATTGACTCATGCCGCCATTCTACCGCCGACGACGCGGCGTGCCACGGGCTTTCCTTCCCGCGAACTCACCTGTCATCGGCGTCGTGGCGGGTAGGCATGAGCCGTTACAAAACTCGTCCGGTAACGTCGGGCTCCATCTGCCTCCAGGTTGACAAGTGGTGCGGTGCAAATGTCAAATGGCCGTCGTTGCAGCCGTAGCTCAGTTGGATAGAGCAGCGGATTTCTAATCCGCCGGTCGCAGGTTCGAATCCTGCCGGCTGCGTTTATAAGCGTCACCCCTCCTCTCGCCCGCATCGCCAATCCAGCAGTTGCCCATCATTGTTCAGCGAATTACGCTTCTCCCATGAGAATCCAATTTTGCGGCGCGGATCGGACGGTTACCGGCTCCAGTCATCTGCTTGAAGTGAACGGCCTGCGCATCTTCCTCGACATGGGGATGTACCAAGGCGCGCGGGATGAGGCCCGGCAGTTCAACCAATACCTGCCCGCGGACGTTAAATCCGCGGATGCGATTCTTCTCACCCACGGCCATCTCGATCACTGCGGCAAGCTCCCCGTCGCGCTGCGGGCCGGGTTCTCCGGGCCGATCTATTGCACCCCGGCCACCGCGGAGGTCGCGCGCATTGTGCTCGAGGATTCGGCGCGCATTCAGCAGGAGGATGTCGAGTACATGAACCGCCGCACCCGCCCGCCGCAGGACCCGGCGGACCAACCGCTCTACGGACCGGCGGACGTGCCCAACGTCCTCAAGCGGTTTCGCCCCGTCAATTACCGGCAGAAGACGGACCTCGGCAAAGGCGTGTCGTTCACCTACTACGACGCGGGGCACATCCTCGGGTCGGCTTACGTGATCGTCGAATGGTCCGAGCAAGGTCGCCCGCACACGCTGCTCTTCACGGGTGACATCGGCCGCTTCGACACGCCGATCCTCCGCGACCCGTTCCCGCTCCCCGGCCCGGTCGATCAGGTCATCACCGAAAGCACCTACGGCAACGTCTCGCACGGCCCGATTAGCGATGTCGGCCCGCAGTTTCTCGAGGCGGTGAAAACCGTCATTGCCCGCAAGGGCCGCCTGGTTGTCCCATCCTTCGCCATCGGGCGCACGCAGACGATGCTCTGGTACCTGCAAAAATTCATCGTCGAAAAACAGATCCCGCAGATCCCCGTGTTCGTGGACAGCCCGATGGGCTGCGAGGCCACCGCAGCATACTCGAAATTCACTGAAAACTACGACGACGAAACCCGCGCACTCATCGGCACGCACGACCTCTTCGGCGTCTCGCAGATGACCTGCGCCGTCAGCACGCAGCAAAGCCGGCAAATCAACAACACCGCCGGGCCGTGTGTGATCATCGCGTCGAGCCCGACCTGCGAGTTCGGCCGCGTGCTGCACCATTTGGAGCGGAGCGTCGAAAACCCGAACGACATGGTGCTCTTCTGCGGCTTCATCCCCCCGAACACCCTGGGCCGTCGCCTGCAGGACGGCGAGAAGCGCGTGCGCATCTTCGACCGCTGGTACGACGTCCGCTGCCAGGTCCGTACGATCCACGGCCTCAGCGCCCACGCCGATGGCGACGAACTGCTCCGCTTCCTCAAACCCACGCTCGTCGGGCAAACCGAAGCCTACGTTGTTCACGGCGAAGTCCCGCAATCCGAAGCATTCGCCGGCCGCCTCATTGCCGCCGGCATCGGCCGCGCGACGGTCCCCGCGATGGAATCCTCCGCGGTCGCGTACACCGCGCCATCGTTGCGCACGGGCGAGGTCCGCCGGACGGACCAGGAATAGTCCCGTCGAGGAATGGGCGAAATCGAACGCCGAGGCGCGGAGGTGCGGAGAATGGGAAGGGAGAGGGCCACAAACGGGACGTAGTCAGTATCGTCAAAACGAACTGCGTCCTCCCCAGTCTTCCTCCCTCTCCCCTCTAGGGAGAGGGTAGGGGTGAGAGTGGAGCGTTCGATTGCGAGAGAAGCGCGCACTGCGAAACATGCTGTAGGGTGGGCGTACTCGCCCACCGATTTTCGCGAGGGCGGTGGGCGAGTACGCCCACCCTACACAATATTGCGAAACACATGATTGCTTACGTCGGACGTTTCAGCCTCACCCCGGCCCTTTCCCTACGAGGGAGAGGGAGAAATAACCGCCGCCGAAACCATCTCTAGCACCCGCCGCAATCCGTCGTCGCCGCCCATGCTTCCTTCGTTAAAGGGGGTTCGCGGGATCGGCTTCCAATCGTCGCGCGACCCATCGTACTTAAAATCCTGCGGCAAGCCGGTCAACGCCGGGTCGTACTGCCCGTTGTTCCCGCCCATTTTGTAGATGACCAGATCCAGCGACGGCACGATGAAGATTCCGAATCCGCCAGCACCGGATTTGTAGAACGCATCCCGCGGGGCACCGGCGACGTGGCCGTCGGAGTTGTTTTCAAATTGAAGTGTGAATGGGCAGTGCGGGTTGTAGGGCGAAGGCTTGTTGCACAGCGCTAGGTAGTCTGGCGGGACGAGTTGCTTGTCATTCCATTTGCCGTTGTGCAGCAGGCAGTAGCCGAAACGCAGGGCATCCGTCGCATGGACGGCGATGCTTCCCGCTCCGTTGGCGTGGGGCATGACGTAGTCGCCGCGGTGCAAGCAGTAGCCCCAGTCGCCCCAGCCCATCGGGTTGGCCAGCCGCTCGCGAATGTAGTCCTGTAGCTCCATCCCCGTGACGCGGCGAAGCACCATCGAAGCGATGTGCGGCGCGGGCGATGAATACGAATACCCCGCTCCCGGCTCCGTCCAGAGCGGCACACGGATCGACGACATGTCCAGGTCATGAATGTTCTGCCCAGGAGCGGGCTTGCCCGGCACCATTTTCCCGAGAACCATTCCCACGGGCGAACCCCCTTCGCCATTGTACCCCGCGGTCATGCAGAGCAATTGTCCCAGCGTGATGTTGGCCTTGCGCGGGTCGTCGAGGGGGAATGCCTCGGGAAGGTATTTCTCGGTGAAAACTTTCGTGTCTAGCCCATCCGGGATTTTGTCGTGGAACTCGTGCAGCATGATCCCGCACGCGATGCTCGTGTACGCCTTGCCGGTTGAGGCCATGTCGGGGTTGGCATTGCGATGCGCCCGGCCGAAGTACCGTTCGAAAACAAGATACCCGTGTCGGACGACAATCAGTCCGCCGTTCTGCGTGCAGCGCTGGGTGAGGTCGTACGCCTGATCGAGTCGGGCGGCGTCCATACCGGCCAGATCGCGCGCCTGCGCCGCGCCTTGTGCCGTGCGCCATCCGCCTTCACGGTCGGGCGGGGGGAAATATTCGGCCGCCCGCGCGCGTCCCGCGGATGTTGCAATGACGGCGAGGAGAATGACAAGCAATGATCGATAGCCGGTTGGTCTCATGGGTATCCATACCCGCAGATGGCATGGCGGTTGTGCGCCGAGGGAGTGCCAAGGGCGAGAAGCGTTTTCAGAACCTCAACCGTGACACGGGCGTCCCGCCCGTGCCAGCGATAGGTCGCTGAGAGAGGACTATTTTTCAAGAACATTCGACGCCGCACGCTTCAGGCATGGGCGGGACGCCCATGTCACGGTCGAGGTCCTGGCCGGCGCCGGCGGATTAGAGGCTGCGCGTGGTCTCCAGCCACGTGCGGGCGATGAGCATGTGGCCCGCCGAGGTGGGATGCACGCCGTCGGTCGTCCAGTCGATGTCGGGGCGGAAAGTCTCGGCGGAGCGGAACGCGCTGTGCAGCGGGACGGTGTTATTCGCGTGGAACTTGTGCGCAAGCTCGTTGATCACTTCCACGTAGTGGAGGATTTCGGAGTTTCCCTCGGGATGAGCGGGCGGGGAAATCACGCTGGGCTCGCAGAGAACGACTTTACAAGTCGGCAGCAGGTTCGTCGTGAGCTCGAGAAGGTGGGCGTAGACCTGCCGAAATGTGCTCACGGGCACGCCGCCGTTACCGGCGTTCTCCAGGCGATGCCAGACGTCGTTAATGCCGACCATGATCGATAGGACGTCGGGCCGCTCGCGAATGACGTCCTGCTCCCATCGGCTGGAGAGATCGGCAATGGTATCGCCGCTGTTACCGCGGTTGATTACGTGTGGAGCGACGGTCGGGTTGCTGGCGCGAAGGTAGTCGCGGATCAGGCGGACGTATCCAGAGCCGATGCCCTCGCGGTCATCCCGTCGGCCGGAGTCGGTGATGCTGTCGCCGATAAACAGCAGGCGCGAGCGGGCGTCGTAGGGGAGGAGCATGTCAACTTTTTACAAGACGCTGGGTGGAAGGGGAACGGCGGAATTCGTGGACGGACGCACGGCTAACGCTACTGGCCCGACCGTTCCAGTCGACGAACGGTGGGCGGGTCCGCGCACCCCACGTGGTTCTAGATTGCGCGGTGCTGTCGGAGCCGGGCCGTGCCGGCCCGGGCGGAGCGAAGCTCCGTCCGACTCCCTCTCCCTCGTACCCGGGGGAGAGGGCTGGGGTGAGGGGCCGGGCGTCGAAAAATGAGTCGAATGCACGATGCATTTCGGTAGGGTCCGCACTGCGGACCGTTCTCCCGCACGTGTGGAAAGATGGTCCGCGATGCGGACCCTACGGAATTCGAGCGCACTCCACCTTCCGCCCCTCACCCTATCCCTCTCCCCCGAGTACGAGGGAGAGGGGACCAGAGCAGGCCTTCGGCCCGACCGGCCCGCTCTGAGCGCAGTCAAAGTGGGCGACACGCCCCGGCTCTGAAAACTTACGGAGATTTCTAGATCAATCCAACCACTACACCCCTTCATGGTCCGCCACGCGGATCGCTTCGGCCAAGTCCACCGTGCCCTCATACAAACTTCGGCCCACAATCACGCCCCAGGCCGGGATTTGCATGAGCTGGCGGATGTGGTCGATGCTTCCCACGCCGCCGCTGGCGATGACCGGGACGTTGCCGGCCTCGGCCAATTGGCGGGTGTGATGCAGGTTGGGGCCTTGCAGCATTCCGTCCTTGGCCACGTCCGTGTAGAGAAGGGCGGCGACGGGCCAATCGCTGACTTCCTTCGCCACGTCCGTCGCCCGGCGGGCGGACGTTTCCGTCCAACCGCGCGTCGCGATCATTCCCTCTTTGGCGTCCACAGCCAGTACGAGTTTCTGTGCGAAAGCCGCGTCGTGGGCGAGCGCTTTGAACCAAGCCCAATCCTCCAGCGCCTTTGTGCCGACGACCACTCGCACCGCCCCGGCGTCGAGCAGCCTGCGGACGTCGTCCGTTGAGCGAACGCCTCCGCCGACTTCTACCTGCAGGCCCGTCGCGCCGATCACCCGGGAAATCAATTCCGTCTGCACGGGCCGGCCTTCTTTTGCGCCGTCGAGGTCCACGACGTGCATCCACTTCGCCCCGGCCGCGGCAAAGGAGCGCGCCGTCTCGATCGGGTCCACGTCGTAGTTCACCTGCCGGCCGTAGTCGCCCTGCTTGAGGCGCACGACCTTGCCGCCGCGGAGATCGATGCTCGGGACGATCGTCAATGCCATGGCGGAAACGTAGCGGAGCGGCGGACAAATGAGAAGGGGTCGGCGGCCCGGGGCCACCGACCCGCCGTAGCCGCCGGGGAAAGCGAGCGGCAGACATTGCAAAATGCAAAGTGCATATCGCGGCGCGTTCGGAGGCGGGTTCACTCGTT
>JAQGHP010000378.1 GCA_028288775.1 Phycisphaerales bacterium
CGCCGATTTTCTTCTTGGACCCAAGACCGAAACCGGCGAAGACACCTATGTTCTCTGCGAGATCAATGTCAGTTCCGTTTTCCCGTTTCCCGAAGAGGCTCTGGTCCCGTTGGCCGACGCGGCGAACCTTGCAGGATCAGTCAACGCTCAAACATCCCAACCCGTGCCATCAAATCTGCAAGCATCGCCCGTTTCCCGACGGGGCTGAGTGACTCAGGGCCAAGAGCTTGAGCACCAGGGAGAGCAATTGCGGTTGAAGGCATCCAATCCCCAGGACCACGATAATGTCCGCCCATCGGCAATTCTGGCATGGATACTTGGGTTGCTGCTCTTTCTAGGCTTGTTCGTCTGGGGATTTCCTGCCTTATTCCTTTGGTTTGGTCCATACCTGGCTCCGCTCCTCTTCATTGCACTGTTTGGCGTCTCATTGGCAGTTTTGCTCAGTATGTTGTGGACCCTTTCATGGGTCGTTGATCCGACTCGCCGGGCGCAGAAGAGAACGGAATCGGCCGAGCAGTCGCAGCGGCTGGGAAGGTACCCGACCCGAACCACCCTGAGCGAATGCAGACGTGGATCACGATGCTAACACTCAAAGAACAGGGGTGGGGCTACAAGCGTATCGCCAATTACCTGAATGACGTGCTGAAGGTCCCGAGCCCAAATGCTGGTCAGATGCGGCACAACCACGGCCGCTCAGAAGTCGTCGAAGGTTGGTGGTCTCATTCCACCGTCAAGGACCTGCTAGAAAACCGGACGATTCTGGCGATCTTTGAGTACGACCGCCGTTCCGAAGGAAAGCACCGGAGGCTTGGCCCCAACGGCCCACGTTTCTTGAACGACAGTGACCGAAACGTGAAGACCAAACGGCCGAAAGTGATCCGCAATGATCCGTCCCTTATCATTCAGAAGGCCCTCCCCTTCAAGCCGCAGTTCGATCCGCAACGATGGGAGGCTATTCAAGAACAGACCCAACTATGGGGCCGCGCTCAACGTGGCATCCCGCGCGTGTCCGACCCGGCCAAGTATCCCTTGGCGTGCATCGTCTTCGATCTCACCGACGGCTGCGGCTCGGTCATGTACGGCCGTACAAATGGCCGGCGTGCGCTGTACACATGTGGGCGGTACATGAAGTTCGGCACCGGCGCGTGCGACAACAACCAGGTCGATGCCGAGTCCCTGTTGCAATTCACTATGGGCACGCTGGCTGAGCTGGTGGATAGGCTCGGTGTGAGCGAGAAGCTACGGGAGAAGCTGCTGGAACGGGCGCGGCGTGACAGAGGGGCCGGGGATGACGGCTCGGAAAAGCGGCGTGGGGATCTGGCCGCGAAAGTCCATGTTATGGAACGTCAGAAGCAGCAGGCTGCCGACAACTTCCTTCTCGCCAGCGACCCCGACCTGCGATTGGCTGCCGAACGCCGGTTTGCACAACTCAAGACGGAACTGGAACAGGCCGAGGCAGAATTGGAAAAGCTGAACAGCAAGAAGGTGCAGGTTCGGACTCCGGAGGACGAGGCCGAAAAGGCAATGGCCTTGCTCGAAAACGTCCAGCGGACCATCCGTGACCCGGCCGCCCGCGCCGAAATTCCCCATCTTGTCCGTCGGCTCGGGCTTCGGCTCGGCCTTCGATTCGTCGGTGTGATCAAGGGAAAGCAGCGCCGAGTGCGCCGCTTGGCAGGCGGCGTAATGGTTTTTGGAGATATACCGTTCGACAACGGAAGAAGTGAGTCGGAGGTCAATTGCCGTCCGGGCCACTCTCATCTATCAATATATTGTGTGGGCCGCCATGATGCGTCGCCAGTGTTGGCGACCCGGCCCGCGAAACGCCACCCAGAGGGTAGCGTTTCGTCCACCAAGGTGAATCGGGGCGACAGGATTTGAACCTGCGGCCTTCTGGTCCCAAACCAGACGCTCTGCCAAACTGAGCTACGCCCCGGGTTTTCGTCTCACAATCCGCCCTTAGTTGTCGTTTGTCGAGCTCGCGTTGTCAACTGAATACGGCGAGTTACCGAGGACGGCGGGGTGCGCGCCTCGGTGATTTTCGTTCCGGCGGATTGGCGGTCAAACTTCCGCTCGGGCGGCGGTTGCCGTAGGCTGGGCTTTCATGTCGGGTCTCTTTCTGAAAACGATTCAATGGCTCGGAAGTCGCGGCGGATTGTTTTTATTTGCGGTGCTTGTCGCCGTCGTCGGGGTATGGGCGTTTGTGGCGCTTGCCGATGAATTGCGGGAAGGGGATTTACAGCATACCGATCAGATGGTGAACCGGTTCGTGCATGACCATCCGGGCCCGCCGGCACTGCAGGAGGCGGGGCGGGATGTTACGTCTTTGGGTGGGGTCACGGTACTCGCCCTCGTGACGGCGGCGGTGCTCGGGTTCCTGCTGCTCAGCCGACTGTATGGGATGATGGTGCTGGTCCTCGTCGCCACGCTCGGCGGGGTGGGTCTGACGCTGAGCCTCAAGCATGTCATCGACCGCCCGCGCCCGGCCCTGCGGCAGGAAAGCGTCATCGTCTATACGAGGAGCTTTCCCAGCGGGCACACGATGCTGTCGGCGACCGTCTATCTCACGCTGGGCGGAATGCTCGCGCGGACGACTCGCCGACGGTTGCTCAAGTTTTACTTCCTTGCCATGGCGCTGGGACTGACGTTTCTGATCGGCGTCAGCCGGGTTTATTTGGGGGCGCATTACCCGTCGGATGTCCTGGCCGGGTGGTGCGGAGGTCTGGTGTGGGCGCTCCTCTGCTGGCTGGTTGCACAGGAACTTCAGCGGCGGAGGGTGGTGGAGGGAGAAGGGGAAACGGGTGACCCGCATGATTGATTGGAAACAATCGATCGAATGGTCTTCGGATTGATGATGGGCAAGCCGGTGTTCAAGGGCACGCGGATCACCGTGGAGTTCGTCCTTGAGCGCCTCGCTTAAGGGGCTTCTGCGCGGACCCTCATCGATAGCTATGAGGGCCTGCTTCCCGATCACATCCGTGCTGCATTGGCTTACGCGGCCGAAGCACCCGGCAATTTGACACGACTGCGTTGAGGAGCGGTTACTGGCCCTCCAATGTGACACGGGCGTCCCGCCCGTGCATGGTGCGCGTGGAGTCGAAATGTCCTGAAAAACACGGTCATCTAAATCATCACATCGCTAGCACGGGCGGGACGCCCGTGTCACAAGAATATTCTGAAGCCGCGTCTTTGCGGAAAACGCCCGCACTTGTGTTATTCCCCTCAAATCGCAAATCCCGCTGTTTCCGCTTATACTCTGGGTGGCGAAGCTGAATTGAAGGAGCCGACCATGTCCGATGCGCATTCAGGGGCGATTGAATCTTCATTGCAGGAACAGCGGGTTTTTCCGCCGCCGCCGGAGTTCGCGCGGACTGCGCTCGTGAAGTCGACGGAGGAATATCGGCAGCTTTACAAGCGGTCGATCGATGACCCCGGCGCGTTTTGGGGTGAGATGGCGGGGGGGTTGCACTGGTTCAAGAAGTGGGACACGGTGCTCGATTGGAAGCCGCCGTACGCGAAATGGTTTGTCGGGGGCAAGCTCAACGTCTCCTACAACTGCCTCGATCTGCAGATCGAGCGCGGGCGCGGGGACAAGGCGGCCATTCTCTGGGAAGGCGAGCCCGAGAGCGGGATGCCCGGCAGCGGGGGGTCGGTACATCGCATCAGCTTCCGGCAACTCAAGGACCAGGTCTGCCGCCTGGCCAACGGGCTCAAGGAATTGGGCGTGAAGAAGGGGGACCGGGTCACGATCTACATGCCAATGGTGGCGGAGGCGGCGGTGGCGATGCTCGCCTGCGCGCGGATCGGCGCGGCGCATTCGGTCATCTTCGGCGGGTTCAGCAGTCAGGCGATCGCCGACCGCGTCGAGGACGCGCAAAGCGACATCATCATCACCGCGGATGGGGGCTTCCGTCGCGGCAGCATCGTCCCGCTGAAGGCGAACGTGGACGAGGCGCTGAAGAAAACCGATCGCGTGAAGAAGATCATCGTGCTGGAGCGCATCGGCTCCGCGCCGGGGAAGGATTTCAAGATCGATTGGGTGGAGGGGCGCGACGTCTGGTGGCATGAACTGGTGCGGAACCAGAGCACCGATTGCCCCGCCGAGCCGATGGACGCGGAGGATACGCTTTTCGTCCTCTACACCAGCGGGTCCACCGGCAAGCCCAAGGGCATCCAACACACCACCGGCGGATATTTGCTGGGCGTCAACATCACCACGCGCTACGTCTTCGACCTCAAGGAAGACGACGTGTACTGGTGCACCGCCGACATCGGCTGGATCACCGGGCACAGCTACGTGCTTTACGGCCCGCTGAGCAACGGCGCGACCACGCTCATGTACGAGGGCGCGCCCAATTTCCCTGATTTTTCCCGCTTCTGGGCCATGATCGAGCGACACCGCGTTTCGGTCTTCTACACCGCGCCCACCGCCATCCGCGCGTTCATGCGGGCGGGGCGCGAGTTCGTCGATCGCCATGATCTTCGCTCGCTGCGCCTGCTCGGAACCGTCGGCGAGCCGATCAATCCGGAAGCGTGGATGTGGTATCGCGAAGTCATCGGCGGTGGCCGCTGCCCGATCGTCGATACGTGGTGGCAAACGGAAACGGGCATGATCCTTATCACCCCGCTCCCCGGCGCGACGCCCACCAAACCCGGGACCGCGACGCTGCCGTTCTTCGGCGTGGACGCGGCCATCGTAGATCGCACCGGCAAGGAGATGGGCCCGAACCAGGGCGGCCTGCTGGTGATCCGCAAGCCGTGGCCCGCAATGCTCCGCGGCATCTTCAACGACCCCGACCGCTACGTGAAGCAGTATTGGACCGACGTGCCGGGCGTCTACTTCACCGGGGACGGCGCGCGGCGCGACGCGGACGGGTACTTCTGGATCATGGGGCGGGTGGACGACGTCATCAACGTCTCGGGCCACCGGCTGGGCACGATGGAAATCGAGAGCGCGCTGGTGGCGCACGAGGCCGTGGCGGAGGCGGCGGTGGTCGGAATTCCCCACGAGATGAAGGGGCAGGGGATCGCCTGCTTCGTCACGCTCGAGCACGGCCGCAAGCCGACGGAGGCATTGAAGAAAGAGCTGATCACGTGGGTCGGCAAGCAGATCGGGTCACTCGCCAAACCCGATCAGATCCGATTCACCGAGGCCCTGCCCAAGACCCGCAGCGGGAAAATCATGCGGCGGCTGCTCAAAGAGCTCGCCACGCACGGCGAAGTACGGGGCGACACCACCACCCTCGAAGATTTCAACGTCATCGCCAAGCTCAAGGAGCAGGACGAAGGCTGAATGTTGGACCGGGCTATCCATTGATTATCGGACTTGGCCGCTGAGGATTTCGTGAGGTATTGTTCCGCCGGGGCATCTGCCACCTCTGCCAGGCTTGTCCAAGGAGCGGTACAATGAAATCGAAACAGGGCAACGGCACCGCAACCCTCGACCGCGCGCTTCCCATGGACTGGCTGCAACCGATGAGCAAAACACCCCCCAGCAACGCGACCCGCTACCGCACCATTCTCCTCTTCGGCGCCCCCGGCAGCGGCAAGGGCACGCAGGGGAAGATTATTGGAAACATCCCCGGCTTCTACCACAGCGCCACGGGCGACATCTTCCGCTCGCTCGACCTGCAAAGCGAAATGGGCCGCAAGTTCTGGGAGTACGCCGGCCGCGGCGAGCTCGTCCCCGACGAGTTCACCATCAAGCTCTGGAGGCAGTACCTCAACGGCATGGAGATGATCAACCAGTTCCATCCGGAGAACCAGTTCCTCGTGCTGGATGGCCTGCCGCGGAATAAGAAACAAGCCGAGCTCCTCCGCGACACGATCGACGTTGCGGCCATCATCTACCTGCGGGCGGAGAAGGCGAAAATGGTCGAGCGGCTGCGTCGCCGGGCCTTGAAGGAAAATCGATTCGACGACGCCAGCGACGAGGTGATCAGCAAGCGCATGGACGTCTTCGAGCGCGAGACGCGGCCCGTGCTCGACATCTACCCCAAGGAAATCATCCACCGCGTAGACGCGACCATGTCCCAAATCCGCGTGCTGGGGGAAGTAGTAAAAGTGCTGGTCCCGCTGAAGGAAGCAATGGACCACGACAACGAAGTGGCGCTCGGCCACGCGTAACTACGTCCGCCTTCCTCCGGTTCGCTGCCATCACGCTCGTATGAAACTGCGGAGCCGGACGGGAAAAAGAAAATACCGAGCGCCAAGGCCGCCAAGGAGCAAAGAGCGCCAAGCAAGAAAATTCTTACTTGGCGCTCTTTGCTCCTTTGCGGCCTTGGCGCAGATCTTCGTGCTTCCCTGCAGACACCGTGAAAATTGCGAACGGTGCTCTCTGCACCAACTTCCCGATTCTTCTTCGCGTCTGTCTTCGCGCCCTTCGCGGCTTCGCGGTTTTATTGGAACGTGGAGAGGGCCGGGCGCATGAAAAAGCCCGAGGAGGCAAGTCCTCGGGCTCTCTTGTTTGTCGGATTCGGTATCACGCCCGGCTGAGATAGTCGCCGGTTTCGGTGTTGATGCGGATGGTTTCGCCGACTTCGATGAATGGGGGGACGCGGGTCTTCAGGCCCGTCTCCAGCTCGGCGTCCTTCATTTGGTTCGTGGCGGTCGCGCCCTTGATGCCCGGGGCGGTGTCGGTGATTTTCAGGTCCACCGTCTTGGGCAGGTCGTAGCTGACGATCTTCCCTTCGTGGAAGAGGGCGGTCAGCGTGGTGTTGGGCTTGAGGTACTTGATGTCGTCGCCGAACACGGTCTTGGGGATCGTGTTCTGGTCGTAGGTTTCGAGGTCCATCAGGATGTGGCCCTCGTTGTCGCTGTAGAGGTACTCGACCTGGCGGCTGTCGAGCGTGGTCGTCTCGATGTCATCGGTCGCGCCGACGCGCTTGTCCATGATCGTGCCCTTGCCCACGTCACGCATCTTGAACTGCACCTTTGCCCGGAGGTTGCCGGGCGTGTTGTGGTCGGCGTTGGTTACTACGAAAAGCTTGCCGTCAACGATCACGGCCTGGCCCCTGCGAATTTCACTGGCTCGCATGATTCAATCCTTCTGGCTATCAAAAACTCATTGCTCGCGGCACCAAAGTGCCCGATTCCCCTGCTTCTAGTACGAAATAGAGGGGGAAAAGGTCGGAAACTGTACCCCGCCGGGGGGCGGGCGTCAATCTTGCGTCTGGGGGAAAGAAGCCAAAACCTTGTCGAAGATGGCAAAAGTACGCGACGCAGTCGGATGAGCCGGTCGCCCCATCTCCGTAGTCATGCGGCCTTGGGAAGGAGGATGGCAAGCATGGATACCGCCAGCATGGCGGTGTTTAAGATCGTGCCGATCCCGGCTGGAATGCTGATCCCGGCCGGGCCATATTGCTTCACCGCGCGCAGTGCGGCCAGACCCGAAATCAACCCGGTGATGTAGCACAGGTACACAACGCAGGCCTGACCCTGTGCCCGGCCGAGCTCGTAATCCGTGGCCGTAGCAGGATCGACGTGTGACCTGCGCAAAAACATGTTGATCAAGAATGCGGCTAACGGAGCCGTCCAACTGATCCGTGCGAGGGTGACTGCCGTGGACCGTGTCATCGAAAACCCCTTTTCGCAGCGCGTTATGCCTGCTTCGTGCGATCGAATCGTTTCACGATGATCGTGTCGTTCTGCCCGCCGAAGCCGAAGCTGTTGGACATGGCGACGTCCACCCGGGCCTGGCGGGCCTGGTTGGGGACGTAGTCGAGGTCGCATTCGGGGTCGGGGGTGTCGAGATTGGTGGTGGGGGGGAGGACGTTGTCGCGGATGGCCAGCACGCAGGTGATGAGCTCGACCGCGCCGGCCGCGGCGATGAGGTGGCCCATCATGCTCTTGATGCTGCTCACGGGGCAGTCCTTGGCGCGGTCGCCGAAGATCGTCTTGATCGCGCTGGTTTCGTTGCCATCGTTCTCGCGGGTGCCGGTGCCGTGGGCGTTGATGTATTGAATGTCGGCGGGGGTAAGGCCGGCATCGCGGAGCGCCTCGCGCATGGCCACGACCGCGCCCATGCCCTGAGGGTCCTGGTCGGTGATGCGATACGCATCGGCGGTGGAGCCGTAGCCGACGATCTCGGCGAGGATCGTTGCGCCGCGTTTTTGCGCGTGTTCGAGGGTTTCGAGGATGACCATGCCTGCGCCTTCGCCGAGCACGAATCCGCCGCGATGCGCGTCGAAGGGGCGGCTGGCGCGGGGCGGGTCATCGTTGGCGGTGGAAAGGGCGGTCAGTCGGTTGAAGCCGGTGACGCCAAAGGGATGGATCATCGAGTGCGCCCCGCCGCCGATCATCACGTCCGCATCCCCCCGGCGGAGGATCTGCGCGGCTTCGCCAATCGCCTGCGTGCTGGCGGCGCACGCCGTCAGGCAGTTCATCGCCGGGCCCCGCGCCCCCGTGAGCAGCGCGAGATGCGAGAGGGGCATGTTGGGCTCCTGCTCGAGTTCGCGGGTGACGTTCATGTTTTCCATCGCGAGCTGCGCCCATTTCACCATGTCGGTCGTGCCCGTCTCCGGGTTCCACGCGGCGAGGCAGGTGGCGGTGAAGCAGTCGAAATCGAGCGAGCCTTCGCCGCTGCCGAGGTAGATGCCGACGCGGTCGAGATCGAGGCCGGGGGAAGTGCAGAATGCAGAGTGCGGAGTGCAGAGTGGGGGCAGGCCGGCGGCTTTCCAGGCTTGGGCGCTGGCGGCGAGGGCGAACTGGGTATTGCGGCCTGCGCCGGTGTGGAGGGAGACGTCGGCAACGTGCTCATTGAGCGAGAAGCCTTTTACTTCCGCCGAGATGGTGGTGGGGAAGGTGGCGGCGTCGAAGAGGGAGGTGTGGGCGATCCCAGATTCGCCTTTGAGCAAGCGGGGCCAGACGGAGTCAATGGAGTGACCCAACGGGGTGACCCAGCCCATTCCTGTGATGACGACGCGGTGCATGGTTGTCCGTTGTCAGTGACTTCTTACTCCCTCTCCCTCCCAGGGAGAGGGTTGGGGTGAGGGTGAGACGTTGTACGACCGGCCATTTCAGTCCTGTAGGGTGGGCGTATTCGCCCACCGTTCCTCGTTCGCTTGAGTGTCAAATGCTGGGCGAGTACGCCCACCCCGTTTGATAATCGAGCGGCTGCTGGTCGTTGGCCATCTCAATCCTGGCTTTCACACTTTCTTAAACACGAGTGCCGCATTCTGCCCGCCCAGACTGTAGACGCTGCTGACCGCCACGTCGATCTTCGCGTCCCGCACTTCCGGGCGGAGGTTGAGCTTTGCGCCGTCGATTGTCTTTTTCGTGTTCACGGCACCAGGGATGCGGCCATGGTGCAGCGACAACACTGCCGCGGCCGCGTCCACGCCACTGCCGGCGGCGATGTTGCCGATCTGCGCTTTGATCGGGGCGAAAGGCACCGTATCGAGCGCGCCGCCCAGGGCGGCCTTCAAACCGGCAAGCTCCGCTCGGTCG
Organism: Phycisphaerales bacterium; assembly: GCA_028288775.1. Taxonomy (GTDB): domain Bacteria; phylum Planctomycetota; class Phycisphaerae; order Tepidisphaerales; family Tepidisphaeraceae; genus RYN-428. The sequence continues at coordinate 9,445 of JAQGHP010000378.1, forward strand.
TGGCTGGGGATGCCCAGGCCGTGCGGGACGAGCAGGCCGACGTCCGTGGCGTTGACCTTGGCGTCTGCCAGGGCTTTGCTGACGGCCCGGCCGTAGCTGTGGCCGCTGGGCTCGGGGTCGGTGACTTTGTACGTGTCCTGGCTCGCGCTGAAGCCGGCGACTTCCGCGTAGATCTTTGCGCCGCGGGCTTTGGCGTGCTCGTATTCTTCGAGGATGAAAAGGCCGCCGCCCTCACCGACGACTGCGCCGGTGGCATCCGCGTCGAAGGGGCGGACGGCGAATTCGGGCGAGTCGTTCTGCGATTCGGTGACCCGGCGGAGGAGGATCTGCCGCATGAGGCTCATGGGCACGACCTTGGTCTCCGCGCCGCCGCAGATCGCCAGGTCGGCGTCGCCGCGCTGCAAGGTGCGGAAGGCTTCTCCAATGGCCAGGTGCGAGGACGCATCGGCGCAGGTGATCGTGTTGCTCGGGCCCTTGAGCTCGTGAATGATCGTAACGTGGCAGGCCAGCATGTTGGGCAAATATTTCAAAAGCCACAGGGGCGTGAGCTGCCCCATGCCGTCGCGGCCCCAGCGCTGCAGATCGAGCTTGTTGCCTTCGCGGGCGGCGTGCATCGCGCCGGTCAGCTCGTCGAGATCGACGCTGATAAGCCCCGCGCCGATGTTGCAGCCGAAACGGGCGGTGGGGATGGTGGGGGAATCGGTGTAGGCCTTGGACTGAAGGCCGGCGTCCTTGAAGGCGTCATCCGCGGCAATCACCGCCAGCTCGATGTCCCGGGCCATCACCTTCGTGGCCTTGCGGTAGCTCTTGGGGACGTACTCGCTGATCTTAAAGGGCGGCACTTCGCCGGCGATTTGCGACGGGAACCCCGCCGGGTCGAACGAAGTGATTCGCCGTACGCCGACCTTCCCCGCCAGGAGATTCTCCCAGAAGGTCCGCGCGCCGATCCCGATGGGGGAGATCACGCCGATGCCGGTGATGACGACTCGTC
>JAQGHP010000413.1 GCA_028288775.1 Phycisphaerales bacterium
TGGATCTGCGGGACCTGGTCTTCGTGGGGCATTCGGTGAGTGCGGCCATCGGCATCATCGCCGCGATCCGGCAGCCCGGTCGCTTCAAGAGCCTGATTCTCGTCGGCCCCTCGCCCTGTTATGTCAACGACGGGGACTACGTCGGCGGGTTCACGCGGGCGAGCATCGACGAGCTGCTCGACTTCCTGGACAGCAATCACCTCGGCTGGTCCAGCGCGATGGCGCCGGTCATCATGGGCAACGCCGACCGCCCGGAACTCGGCGCGCAGCTGGCCAACAGTTTTTGCCGCACCGATCCCGAGGTCGCCAGGCAGTTCGCCAAGGTCACTTTTCTTTCCGACACCCGACACGACCTTCCCAATCTGGATGTCCCTTCGCTGATCATCCAGTGTTCGGACGACATCATTGCCCCGACCTGCGTGGGCCAATATATGCACCGCCAGTTGGCGAAGAGCCATCTGACGATCCTTAACGCTAACGGGCATTGCCCCCATTTGAGCGCGCCTGCCGAGACGATTACCGCGATGAAGTCCTTTCTGGCCCACATGGGGGATGGCAGTGCCGGCTGACCCGACCCTCTTGAGCACCGGCGTGGCGGAGCTGGTTGAGAACGCTCCGTGCGGCTACGTCGCAACGCGGGCCGACGGCGTCATTGTTCAGGTCAATCAGACATTTGTGGACATGACCGGCCACGCGCGCGAATGGCTCCTTGCCGGCCGACAGTTCGCGGAACTGCTGACAATCCCGGGCAGAATCTATCACGACACGCACTTCGGACCGCTTTTGCGCATGCAGGGGTTCGTAAAGGAAGTCGCATTTGACGTGCTCCGGCAGGATCAGCACCGACTGCCCGTGCTGGTCAACGCGGTCCACCGAGCCGCCGCGGAAGGCGGGGCCCCGCTCGTATTGATGACGGTGTTCGACGCCACCGACCGCCGTCAGTATGAAAGGGAATTGCTGGCGGCTCGCCGCCGTGCCGAGCAGGCGGCGGACGCGGAGCGCGCCGCGAAGGAGCAGGCGGAGGCCGCGAGCCGCATTAAGGACGAGTTCCTGGCGATGGTCTCGCACGAGCTGCGCACGCCCCTCAACGCGATCCTGGGCTGGACCCAAATCCTGCAAAGCGAAGGTGGAATGACCGACGACCAGCGGGAAGGGCTGCAGGTCATCGAACGCAACGCGCGGGTGCAATCCGAATTAATCGGCGATCTCCTGGACATGAGCCGCATCATGGCCGGGAAGATGCGCTTGAATGTGCAGGAGGTTATTCTCACCGAAGTGATTAGTGCGGCGATCGACACCGTCAAGCCCGCCGCCGATGCCAGGGAGGTGCGGCTCCAAAACGTGTTGGACCCGGCCGTCATCGTATCGGGTGACCCGGGGCGGCTGCAGCAGGTGTTCTGGAACCTCCTGACCAACGCGGTGAAGTTCACGCCCAAAGGCGGGTTCGTGCGCGTAATCATGCAGCGCGTGAACTCGCACGTCGAGGTGAGCGTCATCGACAGCGGCCAGGGCATGAGCCCCGCCTTCCTCGCCCACGCGTTCGAACGATTCCGCCAGGCCGACTCCGGCGAGACGCAAAAGACAACCGGCCTCGGGCTGGGCCTCTCCATCGTCAAGAGCCTGATCGAAATGCACGGCGGCTCCATCCAGGCCATGAGCGAGGGCGTGGGCAAGGGCTCGACGTTCCTGATCAATCTGCCGTTGACGGTCATTCATCCCGAGCATGCCGACGCCGAGCGAGTGCATCCCCGATCGGCCATCGCGTCCAGCCCGACCGAGGTGCGCGGGATCTCACTGCGTGGCGTAAAGGTACTGGTCGTGGACGACGAGGCGGACGCGCGGGCCCTGGTGCAGCGCGTGCTGACGATCGCCGGGGCAGACGTGAGCACCGCATCTTCGGCCGCGGAGGCGTTGAAAATAATCGAGACCCACCCGCTCGACGTGCTGGTGAGCGACGTGGGGATGCCGGGCGAAGACGGCTACGAACTCATCCGCAAGGTGCGCATGCTGGGCGAAGGCGCGGGAAGAATCCGCGCCGTAGCCCTGACGGCGTACGCACGACTGGAAGACCGCACCAAGGCCATGCTAAGCGGCTATCAGATGCATCTGGCAAAGCCCGTCGATGCCCGGGAATTGATCGTGACCGTGGGAACGCTGGCCGGTAAGTGAACGGCAATTCGCAACTCACTTCCGTTCCAATCCGCCGAACACGGTATCGACCAGGGCATCGATATACGCATCAGAGAGGTGGACCACGTCGCCTTCGTATGGAAGTAAGAGCCGGTGGTAGAGCGGCCCGTAAAGGGCATCCAGCACGATGTCCGGTTCGAGACCGGCGCGAAGTTCGCCGGAGGCGATGCCTCGACGGACGATCTTCCGGGAAATCTCTCGCCGGGCGGACAACCAATGCTCGGCGAGGGCTAGGCGCAAGCTCTTGTCAACCTGGGCGCGCCCGATCAGCGGCCGGAGGATCTCTCCGTGTTGACCGCGGAAAGAGCGTGCAACGAGGCGCATGGACGCCCGAAAACTCTCGCGGGCGGTCGCGCGCTCAAGGACCGGCGCGATCCGGGCGACATCCGCGAACACGGCGTCGGCGACGATGGACCACGCATCGGGCCAGCGGCGATAGATCGTCGACTTGCCAACACCAGCCCGGGCGGCGATGCCCTCCACTGTCAGCCCGTCGAATCCCAACTCCATTCCAAGTTCGAGTGCCGCCTTGAGAATGCTCCGGGTCGTCCGCGGGTCGCGCGGTCGCCCGGCGGTCTTTTTCTGCTCTTCGCGCGTCGCGTTCTCTTTCATTGCCGGGCTCCCTTCAAATTCTCGAAGAATTCGGCTTGACTTATTTTCGATACGGTACGTATCGTATCGTAGTTGTCAAGGCAGTGTCGCTAATGAAAACCTCGGCCAGGGAGTCAATCATGTATGCCATCACAGGAATTACCGGAAAGGTTGGCGGTGAGGTCGCCCGCACCCTTTCGAAAGCCGGCCACGCCCTTCGCGCCGTGGTCCGCGATCCTCAGAAGGGCGCAGTCTGGGCCAATTTGGGTTGCGAGGTCGCGGTCGCTGACATGGGCGACGTCGCGGCACTCACAGCCGCATTCTCAGGAGCCCGCGGCGTGTTTGTGCTGCTTCCGCCGATCTTCGATCCGTCGCCGGGTTTCCCCGAGACGCGGGCGACGGTCGCCGCACTGCGGCAAGCGTTGGAACAGGCCCGTCCGGCAAGGGTTGTCTGCATTTCGACGATCGGCGCACAGGCAAAGCGGGAAAACCTGCTGTCGCAGTTGAGCCTCATGGAGCAATCGCTGGGCGATTTGTCGATCCCCCTCACCTTTCTGCGTCCGGCGTGG
>JAQGHP010000424.1 GCA_028288775.1 Phycisphaerales bacterium
TGGAGCGTCGCCGTCCGCCGAATCGCGGAGAACGTCGCCGCGACGCTTCCCGCGCTGGCGATATTGTCGCTGCCGATCGTGCTGTCTGTGATCATCGGGAACGGGTACTTGTATCGCTGGGCGATCCCCGAGACGCCGGAGCGCATGGACCCCCGGGCGCTGGAGGCCGCCGCCAAGGGCGAGGACGAGATTCCCCCCACCGCCGCCGAGGCGAAAGCCGCCAGGGCCGCGGCAATGCCCGGGCAGGTGGTCGTGGAGGAAAAGGCGGAAGCTGGCCTAGAAAACCCGAAGGATTTTAAGCTCGACCCGCTGATCCTCATGAAGCGAAACTTCGGCCTGCACTGGCTGTCGCCGTGGTTCTTCGTTCTCCGCGTTGTGGTCTATTTCCTGGTCTGGTCGGGAATCGCGGTTTGGTATCGCAACCAGTCCATTTTGCAGGACAAGACCGGCGACGCCAACATCACGCTGAGCCTGCAGGCCCGCTCCGCCCCGGCGATCGTGGCATTGGGTCTGACGCTGACCTTCGGTGCGTTCGATCTGCTCATGTCGCTCGACCCGCACTGGTACAGCACGATCTTCGGCGCGTACTACTTCGCCGGGTGTGCCGTATCGAGCTTCGCGCTGCTGACCTTGATCGTGTATCTGCTCCAACGGTTGGGCTATTTGCGCAACAGCATCAGCATCGAGCACTACCACGACCTGGGCAAGTACATGTTCGCGTTCACCTTCTTCTACGGCTACATCGCCTTCAGCCAGTACATGCTGCTCTGGTACGCCAACCTCCCCGAAACCACCGAGTGGATGGCCCGCCACGGCGCGAGCACCCAGCACCCGAACGAATTTTCGAAGGTGATCGTGGCGATCCTCTTCTGCAAAATCCTGATCCCCTTCGCCGGTCAATTGTCGCGGCACGTCAAGCGCGCCCGCGGCGTGCTCGCCTTCTGGGCGGTGTGGATTCTCGTGTTCCAGTTCGTGGACATGTACTGGATCGTAATGCCCGAGCTGCGCGGCATCGGCCTCGCCCCGCGGCCGGCGGACCTGGCCTGTCTGGTTGGAGTGGGCGGCGTGTTCCTGGCCGTCCTCGGCCGCCGACTATCGGGCGCAAGCCTGCGCCCGCTGGGCGACCCGCGCCTCCCCGAAACCCTGGCCCACGTGAACGCATACTAGAGGTGCCCCATGGCGATGACCCAACAAGCAAACGCCCCGCTCATCATAACCATCGGCGCCGTCTCCGGCCTCCTGCTGCTGGTGCTGATGTTCGGCGTCGAAGCCTGGTTCCGCTACGAAGAGCGCGCCGAGTACCAGGATCAGTGGGACAACAGCAGAAATGAATGGCTCGACACCCTGCGCGAAGGCCAGGCAAAACACCTGAACGCCTACGCCTACAACGCCAAGGCCAAAAGCTGGACCATCCCCATCGCCCAGGCGATGGAAAAGGTCGTGGCAACCGACGGAAAAGTGAACGTAGCCCCGCCGGCAACACAGCCCGCGGGCAAGTGAATTTTCCGTAGCACGGGCGGCCCGCCCGTGTTGCCGCCGCTACGGCGGCTTCACATGGGCGAGCCGCCCATGCCACGGAAGTTGTGGACCGATTGACGATCATGCGACTCACAGTCTCCCGAAATCCTCTGCTCTGCAAGCTGGCCGGCCTGGCCCTCGCGGCCATCTGCGCCGCCGCCCCCGCCCGCGGCGGCTTTATCGACGGCACCGGCCCCGGCGAAACGCGCACCGATTTCGTCGCCGATTCCCTCAAGAGCGTGAAGGTGACCGAGCACGCCGGCGCGACGCTCCCTCTCGACGCAACCTTCGCCGATGAAACCGGCAAGCCGGTTGAGCTCCGCCAATATTTCGCAGGTGCCCGCAAGCCGGTGCTTTTGCAGATCGGGTACATCCAATGCCCGATGCTCTGTGGGCTGGTGTCGCACGGACTGGTCGATTCACTCAAGGACGTGAAGCTCAACGCCGGGCCGGATTACGATGTGCTGTTCATCAGCATCGACCCGAAGGAAAAGCCCGCCCTCGCCGCCCAGAAGAAGAACGCATTCCTGAAGGAATACGGCCGCGACGGCGCGACGGATGGGTGGCATTTCCTCACCGGCAACAAGGACCAGATCGACCGCCTGACCCAAGCCGTCGGCTTCGAATACAAGTGGGTCGAGATCGCCCAGCAATACTCCCACCCCGCCGTGGTCGTGCTTGCGACTCCGGAGGGCCGGGTGTCGCGTTATCTGTATGGCGTGAAGTTCGACCCGTCCACCGTCCGCCTCTCGCTGGTGGAAGCCTCCGGCAACAAAATCGGTTCGACGACGGACCAGTTCATCCTGACCTGCTTCCAGTACGACGGCCAGCAGGGCCGCTACGCGTGGCGGGCGATTTACTTCATGAAAGCCGGCGGCCTGCTGACGATGTTGGCCGTGGGGTTCGTCGTATTCCGCTTCGCCCGTGCGGGAAGCCGACGTTTCGACCAAAACGGATGATGTTCTCAGACGGGATCGACGAGACGACGGAATTGATGTTGACGCATTCGCAGAACTGACGGAAAGCAAGAGCATGTTGAACGCACTACTGGCATCCTCCGACGCTTCGCTGTGGCTGCCGCACTCCGCGGTGGACTCGGCCCACGTCGACCACCTCTTCTACGGCGTGCTGTGGGTCAACGTCATCTTCTCCGCGCTGATCCTGGTGATGCTCGCCATCTTCGTGTTCAAGTACCGCCACCGCGCAGGCGTCACCGGCCACGATTCGTCCGCCGGCCATAGCACCGCCCTTGAGCTGACCTGGACCATCATCCCCACCCTCATCGTGCTGGTCATCTTCTACTACGGTTTCAAGGGCTACCTCCACGCCGGCGTCATCCCGCCGACCGCGTACGAAGTGACGGTCAACGGCCGAACGTGGCAATGGGGTTACAAATATCCTGGTGGATATAGCTCGCCCGACGGCATGCTCCACGTTCCCGTGAATACGAAAATCGGCCTGGTCCTCGAATCCGAGGACGTTATTCACGACTTCTACGTCCCCGCCTTCCGCATGAAGAAGGACGTCGTACCCGGCCGCTATAACCGCACGTGGTTTGAGGCAAACGAGATCGGCACCTATGACGTGTACTGCGGCATGTATTGCGGCGCGCAGCATTCCGTCATGCTGAGCAAGGTGAAGGTCGAATCGAAGGAAGACTTCGACAAATTCATGGTCATCGCGAAGAACCTCTTTAAGACCCACACGCCCATCGAAGTGGGCGAGATGATCTACAAGACCCGCGGCTGCGCCAATTGCCATTCCGTGACCGGCCCAATCATCACCGGCCCGACCTGGCAGAACATGTACGGCTCCGAGGTGCCCCTCGCCGACGGCCGAAAAGTCCCCGCCGATGATGCCTACGTCACCGAATCCATCGAATACCCCGCCGCGAAAATCCATGCTGGCTTCCCGAACGTCATGCCGCCTTTCACCGGGCAGTTTACCCCCCGGGAACTCGGCGCGATTATCTGGTACATGAAGTCGATCAGCACTAATTTCAAGGGGGACTTGACCCCGGGCAAGACGATCGATGGCGATCTGCCCCCGGCGGCCAAGCCCGCGGCCGCGCCGGCAGCACCGTAATCGACACTCATCAGGCCCCGGCAACGAGTCCGACGCGACGGATCGCATTCGAAGACAGATCGCATACGAAGACGTGTTTCTGGAAAGTGGAGTTGAACAATGTCAGCAACCTCCGGTCCTCTTCCTCTTGGGTTTCAAGGCGCTGCGCCTGCAAAACCCACCAGGCCGGCCGAGCCCGACAACTATCTCACCCATGAAAAGGGAATCCTCTCCTGGATTTTCACGCTCGATCACAAGCGCATCGGCGTGATGTACATGGTCCTCGTGCTCAGCTTCTTCGCCCTCGGCGGATTCTTCGCCATCGCCCTGCGCACGATGCTCTGGAGCCCCGTAGACTTCAATGCCAACCCCGCCCACGCCAAGGCCTCCTACGACCTCTACAACCATTTCTTCACGCTCCACGGCGCGGTGATGGTCTTCCTGTTCATCATCCCGGCCGTCCCCGCGATCCTCGGGAATTTCATCCTCCCCATGATGCTCGGGGCCAAGGACGTTGCCTTTCCTCGACTCAACCTTTTGAGTCTCTGGATCTATTTCACGGGCGCCGTCTTCTTTTCCTACGTTCTGCTCAGCGGCATCCTCCACGCCGTATTCGGGTGGAACATCCCGGGCGGGTGGTCCCTCGACACCGGCTGGACTTTCTACACGCCCTACTCCTCCTCGCTTTCGCAAGGCGCGGTCGTCCCGGCGGTCCTCGGCGCATTCATCCTCGGCTTCAGCTCCATCCTCACCGGCCTCAACTTCATCGCATCCATCCACATGCTCCGCCCCAAGGGCATGACCTGGTTCCGCATGCCGCTGTTTTTGTGGGCCATTTACTCCACCAGCATCATCCAGGTCCTCGCGACCCCCGTGTTGGCCATCACCCTCCTGCTGCTAGCGGCCGAGCGCGTCTTCGGCGTCGGCATCTTCGACCCCAAGCTCGGGGGCGACCCCGTGCTCTTCCAGCACTTCTTCTGGTTTTACTCACACCCCGCCGTCTACATCATGATTCTCCCGGCCATGGGCGTGATCTCCGAAGTAATGGTCGCCTTTAGCCGCAAGCACATCTTCGGCTACAACTTCATCGCGATGTCCTCAATCGCCATCGCCCTCTTCAGCTTCGTGGTCTGGGGCCACCACATGTTCGTCAGCGGCCAGTCGCCCCTGTCGGCGGCGGTCTTCAGCCTGCTCACTTTCGCCGTCGCAATTCCCTCGGCCGTCAAAGTCTTCAACTGGCTGGGCACCCTCTATCAGGGCGACATCCGGCTGACCACCCCCATGCTCTACGCGATGGGGTTCATCTTCCTGTTCACCATCGGCGGTCTCACGGGCCTGTTCCTGGGCGCGATGTCGGTGGACATCATGCTCACCCACACCTACTTCATCGTGGCCCACTTCCACTACGTGATGATGGGCAGCACGCTCTTCGCCTTCCTCTCCGGGCTCTATTACTGGTGGCCCAAGATGTTCGGCAAGATGTACAGCGAGACGTGGGGCAAGGTCGGGCTGTTGTTTGTTTTCGTCGGATTCAACCTCACGTTCTTCCCGCAGTTCGTGGCCGGCAGCCGGGGCATGCCCCGCCGCTATGCCAGCTACCCGGTTCAGTACCAGGCGTTTCACCGCATGTCGACGGCGGGTGCTTACACCATGGGCACCGGCTTGATCATCGCCGGGCTGACGTTCGCTCAATCGCTCCTGCGTGGCAAGAAGGCCCCCAACAACCCCTGGGGCGGCAGCACGCTGGAGTGGGAAAGCACTTCCCCGCCCCGACACGACAATTTTGAACATACGCCCGTCGCCGGCGACCCCTACGACCTGCACGGCATCGAATACGACCCGGCCACCGGCGGCTGGTTTAGAAACCCCAACGCCGCCCCGGCACCGGCGACGCACGGGCATTAAGTTTTACTCCCTCTCCCTCCTAGGGAGAGGGCCGGGGTGAGGG
>JAQGHP010000464.1 GCA_028288775.1 Phycisphaerales bacterium
ATTTGCGATTGCCGATTTGCAATTTGCGATTGGAATTCTGGATCTGGAATGAAGGATTTCAGATCTCAAATTTGAGATCTGAAATCCTCCCAATCGCAAGTCGCAAATCGGCATTCGCAAATCCCACCATTCGCAAATCCCTCCGTGTATGCTTCCGCCATGTCCTTCCCCCAGTCGGTCGCGCTGATCATCGGCTTCATCCTCTTCCTCGGCCTGGTCGTAGTCCTGCGCAAGGTGCTCGGCGGGCCGGGGCGGCTGCCGTATTTCTCGCGGGAATTCCTGCTCAGCCGCGGCGAAAGCGTCTTCTATCACGCCCTCCGCCGGGCGCTGCCGGGCCAATTGATGATCTGCCCCAAAGTGCGGCTATCAGACGTGATCAACTGCTCCGCCGAAGCCTGGAAAGCCGGCTTCGGCGGCAAAATCTCCCAAAAGCACCTCGACTTTGTCCTCGCCGACATAGACACGACCGCCATCGCCCTCGTGATCGAGCTTGACGACCGGACCCACCAGCGGACCGACCGCGCCCAGCGCGACATGTTCGTAGACCGCGCTCTCGCCGCCGCGGGCGTGCCGATGCTCCGCGTAGTAGCGGCCGCGTCCTACGACGTAAAGGCGCTGCGGGCGCAACTGCTCGAACGCGTAAAGAATTTCGCCCACGAACGTGAAAACGCGAAGGCGTGAAACGCGAGTCTGAAACGTGGGTCTGAAACGTGAAGACGTGAAACGTGAGAAGACGTTGGCTAGCAGAGTCTTCTCACGTTTCACGTCTTCACGTTTCACGTTTCAGACCCACGTTTCAGACCCACGTTTCAGACGCATGTTTCAGACTCACGTTTCACTTCCCCCGTTCCCCATCAAACATTTGCTCCAGGTTCCGGGCCTGCTGGCTGCCGTCGGAGAGGGGGGTGAAATCGGGTTCCTGCTTGGCGGCCTCGATCTCTTCCTGCTCGCGGGCGCGGAGGTCGGCATTGATGCCGCGCTGCACGCGGGCGACGCGGATGGCGAACTCGACCGTCGCGATGAGACATGCCGCCGCGGCGAGGAAATATCCGATCGGCCGGCCGTGCCAGCCGACCAGGCGCAGCGCCTGTACTCCGCGGATCATGAGTTGAATGGCGACGATCAGGCAGGCGGAAGTGCCCACAATAAAATAGGACCGCGTGCGGTACGCAGTGCGCCGAAGGGTGCTGAACTGCCGGATGCGCAGCTCGCGTAGTTCCTCTTCGAGGGCGCCACTTGGCCCTGCAGCGTTGGAATCGTCCGCCGATTCCTCGGCTGCATCCGTGGAGGGTGCGAAGAATTGGCTGCCGCAGTGCGGGCAGACCAGCACCGGCCCGACTCGGGCGTCTTCGCCGACGGTTTGGCCGCAATCCGGGCAAAGAATGTCTTGGGCGAAGTCCGGCCGCGTTTGCGGTTCCGCGTTAGGTGCGGCGTCATCCATGTACGAATTATATCACATGCCGCCCGGAGTCCCTCGCGCCGCGTCCGGCCACCGCGGCAAAGTTTCGTCTATTTCCGCCGTCGCTTGAGCATGGACGCACCAGTGAGTGCGAGGAGGCCAAGGCTGGACGGCTCGGGGCTGGGTGTAAGAAGAAAGGCATGATCTTGCCCGCCGACACTGCCGTAGCCGGCAATCTGGCCCGCGTCGTTGATACCGAAGGCGGCGAGAAGCACGATGTCGCTGTTGGCGGGGATCAGATTGTTGAGGTCCTGCATTCCTCCGGTGACATCAACGAAAAATGCGTGCCTTAGGGTTCCTTCAGTCGTGAGGGTGGACCAGCCGACCGTCTGTCCCAACGAGTTGATTCCCCACGCCTGGCTGAAGGGCCCGATCCCACCAAGGGTTCCGAGATCGTCTGCGTCAGTAATGAGGCCGCCCGGAATTGTGCGGAACGCGTGGGCATGGCCGTTCCCGATGTTGTTCGCCTCATTGGACCAGCCGACGATCTGCCCGGCGGCGTTGATGCCGTGGGCCTCACTGTTTGCGCCGCCGGTAAAAGTGCCGAGGTCGCTCGCCGCGGTGATGACTCCGTTGGGCGCAGTGACGAAGGCGTGATAGACAAGGTCGCTCGGGAGGTAGGACGACCCGACGGCCTGCCCGGAATCGTTAAGACTGTACGCGAAGCTGGAAGGGCCACCAAAGCCACCGAGGTCGGTGGCCGGCGTAATGACACCGCCGGGAGTGGTGCGGAAAGCATAGACGCCGGAATTGCCCACCACCTGCCCCGAAGCGTTAATGCCCAGTGCAGCGCTGCCCGACGCGTCGAGCGTTCCCAAATCAGCGGCCGCGTTGACTTGCCCGTTGGGCGTAGTGCGGAAGGCGTGCTGGGTCGAAGTGCCCACGGTGAAGGACGCCGTGCCAACGGTCTGACCGATGTCGTTGATGGCTTGGGCACCGGTAGTGATGACGCCCGGCGAATCGAGATTGTCGCCGGGTTTAATCGGGGAAGTGGAAGACGTGCGGAACGCCGTGTTGAATCCGCTTCCCGACGTCATGGAGCCGCCCACGACCTGCCCGGAGGCGTTCACGGTCCCGGCGACGCCGGGAAAGCTGCTCGAACCCCCCAGTGTCCCCAGATCGAGAACGGTATAGGTGGTTCCCGCATGCGCCGCGGCACCTCCCCCAAGACACACCGCACCCATCAACAGCGGAATCGACCGGCGGACGGCGCCGCCGCGCATTCCAAAATGTGACATCGTTTCTCTCCTGAAATGCCCGGCTACCCGACCGCCGGCGAAATGTCTTATCGAGAAGAGGCAAAAGCACTGAATTGAGCAAATATGAATGAATCAAGATACTCCGAGGTCGCCCGGCGTCAAGAGCTTGCTGCAACATCTCCGTCACACGGACTGCGGACTTGGGGGCGGATGCCGGCATATACCCTGCCAATGAACTTATAACCCCTGACGCTCATTCCGATTGGTAGGATGTTGTGGATGCGATGGCCCAAGCTTGGAGCCACTGAGCGTCGCGTGCTCGCCGCCGCGGCGGTAGGCATGATCTTCTGCTCGTGCCCACTGGGAGCGCGGTATCGCAATGCGGCTCGATGGATCGGGCCTCTCAGCGCGATGGCTTTCGGCGCTGTCGCTTTCAGTGTTGCCGGAAGGAGCCAGCGTGTATCTCAAGAACGGGAGGCCGCGTCGCGCTTGGGTAACTGCTTGATTTGCGGTCGACCCATTTACGAATCGCCTGGACGATGCAGCAATTGCGGCGAGCCACATGGCCTCCACACGAAACCGATGAACGTGCCGTCGTCCGTTCCCGGCGCTGCCAGCCGATTACAATGCCCGCCATCGCGACCAGAGTCCAAAGGCGAGCGCGGGTAGCTCAATGTTGCTCGATGGTTTGTCGTTTGTGGGCGTTTGACACCTTTCCCCCCGCGCATAAACTGCCCCGACTGGTTACAGTTTTCCGTCCCCTTCGTCCGATAACACAAGGAGAGTGGCCGGGTGCCCCGGCTGTGTGCTGATCGTCTTTCCTCAGCACCCAGCATCCAGCACTCAGCACTTAAATCATCATGAGCCTCAGCATCGAATTCATCCAAGGCCGTCAGATCCTCGACTCCCGCGGCAACCCGACCGTCGAGGTCGACGTCATTCTCGAAGACGGCACCGTCGGCCGGGCCGGCGTGCCCAGCGGCGCGAGCACCGGCGAGCATGAAGCCTGCGAACTGCGCGACAACGACAAGAAGATGTGGGTCGGCAAGGGTGTCAGCAAGGCCGTCGAAAACGTCAACACCAAGATCGCCCCCGAGCTCATCGGCCTTGACCCGCGCGACCAGGAAGCCATCGACCAGCTTATGATCGAGCTCGACGGCACCCCCAATAAGTCCAAGCTCGGCGCGAATGCGATCCTTGGCGTGTCGATGGCCGTGGCCAAGGCCGCGGCGGAGGCGTCCGGCCTGCCGCTGTATCGCTACTTGGGCGGCCCGGCGGCGCGCACGCTGCCGGTGCCGATGATGAACATCCTCAACGGCGGCAAGCACGCGGACAACAACGTCGATTTCCAGGAATTCATGATCCAGCCCTGGGGCTTCGACACCTTCTCCGAAGGCCTGCGGGCCGGCGTCGAGATCTACCACGCGCTCAAGAAGGTGCTGCAGAAGAACAAGATGAGCACCGCCGTGGGAGACGAGGGCGGCTTCGCCCCCGACCTCAAGGACAACGAGGACGCGCTGAAGGTGATCGGCGAGGCCGTCACCGCGGCGGGCTACGAATTCGGCAAGCAGATCTTCGTCGCCCTCGACCCCGCGGCCAGCGAGCTGTGGGACAACGAGAAGAAGGGCTACAAGTTCTTCAAGAGCAACCCCGACAAAATCCTCAGCCCCGAGCAGATGGCCGACTACTGGACCAAGTGGACCGAGAAGTACCCGATCCGCTCGATCGAGGACGGCTTCGCCGAGAATGACTGGGCCGGGTGGAAGCTCTTCACCGACCGCGTGGGCAAGAAGATCCAGCTCGTCGGCGACGACCTGTTCGTCACCAACGTGAAGTTTCTGGAGAAGGGGATCAAGACCGGCACGGCCAACTCGATCCTCGTGAAGGTCAATCAGATCGGCACGCTCAGCGAGACGTTTGCGGCGGTGAACCTGGCGATCCGCAACGGCTACTCCGCCGTCCTGAGCCATCGCAGCGGCGAGACGGAAGATTCGACCATTGCGGACATCGCAGTTGCAACCAATTGCGGTCAGATCAAGACCGGCGCACCCGCACGGAGCGACCGCGTCGCCAAGTACAACCAGCTCCTGCGCATCGAGGAGCAACTGGGCAGCCGGGCGCAGTACGGCGGCCAGTTCTGGAACAAGTAGGACCCCATGAGCATCCCGGAGATCGACCGCCAACCGTTGCCGCAAGCGTCCCCAGAGGGCCCCGAGGCAACGCTCCCCTGGGAGTCGATCGATCCGGAAGTTCCGGCGACAAGCCGGAACGAAGCAAATCGTGGCACCGCCGCCCCTGGCGGTATTGTGCAACAGTCCGACACCGCGGCGGCCCCCGTACAAACGGAGGCCGCCGCGACGTCGCTTCGCGATTTCGCGACGCCGCTGCCCGCGGCGGAATTATCCGACGATCACCTCTCGGCCCAAGCGTTTCTGGGCGACCCTGAAGAACCCGCCACGCCAGAAGCACAACCGATTGAAACCAATTTCAAGCTGGCGGAACTCGCACGACGCATGCGGCTGACCGGCGCACTGTCGGCCGATGAAGGCTCCGCGCCCGATCCTGAAGCGAAGGCGACAGCGCCGCTACTCACGGGCGTGTTGTCGGATCCTGGGATCGAGCAGCCGATGCAGAATTGGGCATCCACCGACGAATCAGAATACGCAAACGAACTAATCGCGGTGGAAGCGCCGATTGCAGCGCCGACCGTGGCGTCGATCGATTTGTCCGGCACGGAGGACGCATCGGTCGCGAAATTGTGGGCGGAACCCGCCGAGTCGGAGGAGGCGGAGGTTGTGGCAAAAGCGCCCGCCGCTACGCTTCTCGCGCCCGCGGCAATGGCACCGGCCACGCCCGCCCCGCGCATCATCCCGCCCGAAATCTCGCCGTCCGCAATCGACGAAGCATCTGGAGCGCCTTCTGATGTAGAAGATTCCGAAAGTGAAATAGCCGATGTC
>JAQGHP010000470.1 GCA_028288775.1 Phycisphaerales bacterium
GGGTTCGGGAAAGAAGCAATAGCATCACTTCTTCTTCCCTGAACCCTAAACCCCGAACCCTGAACCCTTGACTCAGTCCTCAGTCCTCAGTCCTCAGTCCTCGGACCATGACCCGCCGCATTGCCAGTGCCATTCTCCGGACGGTTTGGGCGACGTTGATCGCCGGGGGGCTTATCGCCTATCTCACGACACGGTCGCTCCTGCTGGCGGATTTGGATAAATCGCTGGTAGACCGGGCGCGCGCGTTGCCGGCGCTGTCCAAGGAGGTCGAGGCGAACCCCCGGTTGGAAGAGTCGGCGGGCGACCGGTACGTCATCTACAACCGCCTGGGGCAGACGGTCGGGCGGCTGCCGCCGAGCGACGCGGGCACCCCGCCCCCCGCCGTGCTCAATGCCGGGTTCGCCAAGCTGGGCGACGGGAAGCGGGTGCGGCGATTGCAATTGCGGTTCACCCCGCGCGACGGGGGAGAGCCGGTAATCGTCGTCTATAGCGGGTCGGCCGAGCGATTCGACCAGGTGCTCAGCCGATTGGCGCTGGCGCTCGCGGTGTTCGGACTTTTCGCGGGGGGGGCGGCGGCGGTGGTGGCGGTGGCGGCCTCGCGATCGGCGCTTCGCCCGCTGCGCGACACCACGGATGCGATCACCGCGATCGACGAGCGCCGACTCGACCAGCGCATCGCCGCCGACAATCTCCCTTCCGAGCTGCGGCCCGTCGCCGCCCGGCTCAATGAGATGCTCGGGCGACTTGAGCGCGCCTTCAAGCAGCGCAAGCAGTTTCTTGCGGACGCCAGCCACGAGCTGCGAACCCCCGTCGCGGCGCTGGTGACCACGATCGAGGTGGCCCTCCGCCGGCCACGCGGGCCGGCTGAGCTGACTGAGACCCTTCGCACCTGCCTGTCGGATGCGCGGATGCTGCGCGAACTCGTCCAGACCCTGCTCGAACATGCGCGATCCGAAACCGACGCCCTAAAGGACCCCGCCGAGCCGTTCGATGCCACGGCATTGCTGCACCAGTGCGCCGACGTGGCCGGGGGATTGGCTGCGCTGCGGGAAGTGACGGTTGTGCGGTCTGTAGCGTCTGGGTTGACCATCACAAGCGAAGCGGCCCGGCTGCGCGGGATCGTCATGAACCTTCTCGGAAATGCAGTGGAGCACAATCGCGTGGGTGGCCGGGTGGAGTTGCGCGCGCACTCCAGCGGCGTTGATTTGGAAGTAGTCATTGAGGACACGGGCCTGGGAATCGCCGCGGATCACCTGCCGCACGTATTTCAGCCTTTTTACCGGGCTTCCATGGCCCGTGCCGGGCCGGAGGCGACCGACCATCAGCACCTGGGCCTGGGCCTTTTCCTGGTGGACTCGCACATCAAGGCACTGGGCGGGGAATGCCGGATCGAAAGCGAACAGGGGGTGGGGACGACCGTCCACGTGCGGTTGCCCGGGGTTGTTTTGTCACAATCGGCGGTCTTGGAAGCAACCGGGGCTTAAGATTTTTGCCCACAACTCACTGTCTTTTCATGGTTCACCGGTTACATTTGCGTCCGATGGGTGAGAGCCTGCGCATATTCCGCGTAATTCGACCGGTGGCGATCGCCGCCGCGTTGATGCTGGCATCCTGTGACCAGTTCCAAGTCTCGCACGACGCGGATGACGTGGACGCCACTCCCCCGGCCACGCAAAATACTCCTCCACCCGTTACGCCGCCCGCGCTGGGCGCTGCCCCGGCCTCCGTGCAGGGTTCCTATCGCGTTGAAGTCGGCGGCTTTTGCATGGGCCAGGGAACTGGCTCGGTCGGTTCCGGGTCCGCAACCCTCGACGCCGCGGTGGCAGACGACGGCGGGACCGCGGGGTCGTTTCATGCGGATCTCATTATCGCCAACGGCCATTTCATCGGCAGCGGCACGGTGATGGGCCTCTCCCTCGCGTGCAATGGCCGGCTCGACCCTCCTGACACCAGCGGGCCGCGGGCGTCGGTTTTGTTGAAGCCCCGCCTCGTCGGAACTTTTACCGCCTCCGATGGCCGCCACGGGCGCTTCACCGGCGAATACACCGCCAGTGCGCCCGACCCGGACCACACATCCGAGTAACGGAAACGTTGCCCCGCCTTCTTCTTTTCAGTCAACCACCCGGCCAAGCGCGATTGCGATTTCCCCTTGACGCGCAGGCAAACAATCAGACGATACGCTGCATGACCAACCCACTTATTAAATCAATCGGATTGCTGTTGCTCGGCGCATCCGCTGCTCTTGCTGCGGATGCCCCGACGCCCGCCGCTCCCCCGGCTGCCACAGCACCCGGCGCGCCAACCAACATCCACTGGAAAAAGATCACCCTCTCCCATGACTTCGTCAGCGAGGGGGCGAACTTCGGCGACTTCAATCACGACGGGAAACAGGACGTCGTCTCCGGCCCCTATTGGTATGAAGGCCCCGACTTCACCAAGCGCCATGAGTACATGCCCCCCGAGCCCAAGCTCAACCCCGACGGCCAGTACTCCCACAACTTTTTCGCCTACACCCACAGTTTCAAGAACGACGGCTGGGACGACATCATCATCCTCGGTTTCCCCGGTGAGGACACGAGTTGGTACGAAAACCCCCGCGGCAAAGAAACCGCGGACGGGCACTGGGCCCGCCACAAGATCTTCGATCACACCGATAACGAATCCCCCACCTTCGCCGACCTGCTGGGCAACGGCAAGCCCGTGCTGATTTGTTCCACCGATGGCCGCCTGGGCTACGCCGGCCCCGATGCCGCCGACCCCGCCAAGCCCTGGACCTTCCACCCCATCAGCCCCAACAAGGGCTATCAGCGCTTCACCCACGGCCTGGGCTTCGGCGACGTGAACGGCGACGGCAAGAATGATATCATGGTTCACGACGGCTGGTACGAGCAGCCCGCCAGCCTCGACGGCGACCCCGTCTGGAACTTCCACCCCGCAGACTTCGGCGGGGGCGGCGCGCAAATGTACGCCTACGACGTCAACGGCGACGGCCGCCCCGACGTCATCACCAGCCTCCAGGCCCACGGCTACGGCCTCTGCTGGTTCGAGCAAAAGGAAAACGGCTCCTTCGAGAAGCACGTCATCGTCGGCGACAAGGAATCCGACAACCCCCTGGGCGTGAAGTTCTCCCAGCCCCACGCGATCGACCTCATCGACATCAACGGCGACGGCCTCAAGGACATCGTCACCGGCAAGCGCTACTTCGCCCACCATTCCCACGGCGACGCCGAGCCGATGGCCCCCGCGGTCCTCTATTGGTTTGAGCTCGTCCGCAAGGACGGCAAGGCCGACTTCATCGCCCACCGCATCGACGACGACTCGGGTATCGGCACCGAAGTCATCGCCAAGGACATCGATCACGACAAACGCCCCGCCATCGTCGTGGGGAACAAGAAGGGCACGTTCGTGTTCCTACAGGAAGCACCGGCCCAGGCGGCGAAGTAATGGTCCCCTCTCCCTCCTAGGGAGAGGGAGAACAACTAGACGCCAAACCTAAACGTCACCGGCATCTGCACGTCCGGGTGCAAGCTCCGCTTCACCGGGCACCCGAGCGCCGCGTCCCTGAGCTTCTGCTGCTGCTCGTCCGTCGTCGGCCGCGGGATGGTGATCTCGACCGTCAACACGCCGACCTGGCGGAACGGGCTGGACACCATTTCCTTCTTGACGTGCGCGGTCGCCCCGGACATGTCGATCCCCGAACGCTGCGCCACGATCCCCATCGTCGTCAGCATGCACGTGCCCAGCGCCGTCGCGACAAGGTCCGTCGGCGAGAACGACGCGCCTTCCCCCATGTTGTCTTTCGGGGCGTCGCTGATCAGCCGCGTGCCGGACGGGCCGTGCGTGGAAGTGCAGCGGAGCTTGCCCTCGTACGCCATCTGAATCTCGACCATGATCAACTCCTTGGATTTGGCTTCGCCCGCTCGTGACGTGCGCCGGGCGGACTATCACGAATCATTCGGCGTTACTTGAAAACCCCCCGGGCGGCGCGGTGTTGCTCAATCGCGTAGGTGCCGCGGCGGTGTCGCGCTCGAGATAGCGACAGCCCCACAGCCACAACACCCCCGCCGCCGCCGTCATCGCGGCCACGAGGCCAAACGCCCACGGCCAATGGTTGCCGCCGTGAAAGTGCCCGATCCACCCGAGAATGGGCGGCGACGTGGCATCGCCCAGCATGTGAATGATCAGGATGTTCAGTGCGAACGCCGTGGCGCGCACGGACGGGTGCGTGACGTTGGCCAGAGCCGTGTTCGTCGGCCCGGTGTTGAAGAACAGGAAGAAAACCGCCAGGAACGTGTAAACCCAGACCCACGGCGCGCTCGCGTTAATCAGGAGGAGAATGAACGGGCAAGCCAAAAGAATGGCGATCCCCGAGACGAGGAAATACGAGCTGGGAAACTTCTTGCGGAGCTTGTCGCCCACCAATCCGCCCAGGAGCGTGGCGCTCAGGCCCGCGACTACGGTGATCTCGCCGAACGTCGTGTTCACGGTCCCAAGGTCCCCCAGGCCGCGCACGTCGGAGAAATACTTGGGAATCCAAAACGATATGCCGCCGATGGCGAACGTCATCGCCGCCATGCCCGCGCAGACCAGCACATAGGATGGCGTGCGGAAGAGCACCGCGTAATCACGCAAGCCCGCCCGGCGGGTCGCGGCCTGCCCGGAAACGTGATCGGATTCCCCACGCGGCGGCTCCCGCATGAAAAACGCCCACACGCCCAGCACGAGCCCCGGCAGCACCACCGCGTAGAACGCCGTCGTCCACCCGAATCGGTGGGCGATCTGCCCACCCAATA
Source organism: Phycisphaerales bacterium (assembly GCA_028288775.1). GTDB lineage: Bacteria > Planctomycetota > Phycisphaerae > Tepidisphaerales > Tepidisphaeraceae > RYN-428. Next base: position 4,794 of record JAQGHP010000470.1, read on the forward strand.
TATAGCCCAGCGCACTGCCGACGGGTATGGCCATGTAAAACCACGCCAGCACCGACCCCCGGCGGGAGATGGGGTAGTAGTCAGAAATAAGCGTGGGCGCCGCCGGCCCGTACCCTGCTTCGCCAATGCCGACGAATAGCCGCGTGATCAGCAACAGCGTGAACCCGCCGACCAGTCCGGCCAGGCCCGAGCACCCCGTCGCCACGCTCCACACCAGCACGCTCGCCCCGACGATCACCCACCGGCTCATCCGATCCGCCAGCCACCCGAAGACCGGCGCGGTGATCATGTACGAGACCATGAACGCGGTCGCGAGCAACCCCATCCACGTCTCCGCGCTGGGCGGATGATTGGGGAAAAACTGCTTCTCAATGGCCGGCTCAACCGCGGCCAGCACGTATCGATCCAGGTAATTGAACAGGTTGATGGAAAGGAGCAGCACGAGCGCCGGCCGAGCCCCCAAGGCCGGCTGGTCAACATCTTTACGTTCATACTCAAGGGCCATCGCCATCCCGGGGCATCATGCCGGTGGGGGCGTGGAAATGCAATCGTTGAAGGAGAGAAGCCAGTAGCCAGAAGCCAGTAGCCGCAAGGGAGGAAAAGGGTGAGATACGCCGACGGCCGATCAAGAGCGAAATTCGTCTTATTGTATTGGTTAAGGGCGTGGTTCAGAGTGAACTGGGTGCCACAGGTCGGCGTACTCGCAGACCTTTGCTTTGCCGCGACTTGATAAGCACAGGTCTCGGAGTACCGCGACCTGTGGCACCCAATGCCTGTGGCACCCAACGCCCGTGATACGCGGGCTCGAAGACCGCCTTAGCGGCGGGCGATGATCGCCCACGCGGCCGCGACGACCAGCACGAAGAGGACGACCGCGCCGATGATGATCGCGGTGCGCTCGTGAGGGTGGATGCGTTGGAGGGATTTACCGCAGGCCGGGCACCAGGAGGAGGTGGACGAAACCCGCACGCTGCAGGCCTGGCAGGTTCGCTGGCCCATGGGATGGCTCCCCGCCGTCGGTGCGACGACCACCCCGGCGCGCGCCGTCCCGGCTTTCAATGGCCGATGGCGTGCGCGATGCAAAACGGTCGTGGACACTCCGTTATCTTCGTCCACCGCCCCGCGCCACTTCACGAGCACCCGCAGTTTTCACGGGATCAAACGAGCCCGGCGCGTGCCCTTTATCCCGCCTGGCGCGGCCCGCATGGACCCCATTTTTTATCGGACCTGCATGGCCTTGAACGGACAACGGAAAAAATTAACCACGAAGGCACGAAGTCACGAAGAATTCAAGAACGAAATGGCCTTTTCGCATCCCTTCGTGTCTTCGTGCCTTCGTGGTTAAGTCTCCGCTTCGGATTTCGGATTTCGCCGAGGTTCACTTCTTAAACGCGTACAGCTTCTCCCCCGCCCGCACGAAGACCACTCCGTCCGTCAACGCGATCGACCCGCGGCTCGGCTGGCTGCCCAACGACGCCTTGGAAAGGATCTTGAATTCGTCCGCCGCGACGACCCACACGTCGCCCCCTTCGTTCATGCAGTAGATCTTCCCGTCCGCGGCCGTGGGCGAGGCGCGGAAGCTCTTGCCGCCGCCCAGTTCGCCCGTCCACTTCTTCTCGCCGGTCTTGGGGTCCACGCAGTACAGGACTTTGCGGTCCCCGTCGAGGACGTATAAATTGTCTATGTAGAACAAGGGGACACACACGTCGCTGCTGAGATCCTTCTCGCGCCCGCCCTTGCTCTTCCACACGACGTGCGTGGCCGTCACGTCTCCGCTGCCGCCGTCTTTGACCGCCATCATCGGCCCGCCCTTGGGGGCGCAGGAAAAGA
>JAQGHP010000514.1 GCA_028288775.1 Phycisphaerales bacterium
CGTAGCGCACGACATCGAGCCAGTGTCGGCCCCAGCATTCGCCGTAGGCGGTGGAGGCGAGCAAGCGGTCGATGACCTTCTCAAAACCCTGGGGGGACTCATCTGAAAGAAATGCGTCGATCTCCTCGGGCGTGGGGGGAAGGCCGGTCAGATCAAACGTCGCCCTTCGGATGAGCGTGCGCTTGTCTGCGGGCTTGACGGGGGCGAGCCCTTTTTCTTCCATCTTCGCGAGCACGAACTGATCGATCGGCCCATGGGCCCAGCCCTCATGCTTCACGGCGGGCGGCGCGGTCTCCTTTGGCGGTTGGAAGCACCAAAACTTGGCCGCGACTTCCGCCGGATTGCCTGGCCCGGCGGAGGCGATCGCGGTGACTTCCGTGCGGGGGTCGGGCGCGCCCTGCTTCACCCACTGCACCAGGTCGGCAATTTGGGAATCGTCCAGCTTGTGCTTGGGGGGCATCTGAAAATCGGGGTCGGTCCACCGAACGGCATGAATGAGCGGGCTGTTGTCCGGATCGCCTGGAACGATCGCGGGCTTCTTCGATTTGCCGCCGAGCAGAAGGCCGGGGCGGGAATCGAGACGGAACTCCGCCTTGATCGCTTCGGCCTTGGCGCTATGGCAGGAATAGCAGCGGTCCGCAAAGAGCGGGCGGATCTTCGCTTCGAAAAACTCGGTTCCTTCGGACGGCGCGGAGGAATCGGCAGCCAGGGATGGTGCGGCGGCGATAAGGACCGCGAGCAGCGAAACAGGAAAATTCTGATTAAGCGACATGTGTATTGTGATTGTAGCACCACTTCACTTCCGGCATGCGGACACATGAGTGGTACGCGAGGGCCAAACTCCCGTTCATTGCTTAGCCCGGCTGGGCTCATTGCATTATATCGGCGCGGCCGGGGGGTGTTGATGAACGCCCGGCCCGCACGGCTTGCTTCGTAATGTCTTCCCATGGCGATGTTTGCCTCACCAGGCCGGTTGAAAAGCGCCGCGTGGCTGCCCTGGTGTTTCGCGTTTGGCGGTTTGAATTACGTCTTGGGCAATTTCCCTGCTTCCGGCATTCCAGTTGCCGCAATTGTATCGGGCTCGACGCGCGTCGCTGGCGGAGCCCTTCTTTGCAAGGGAGCTGTATATGCCATCCGAAAACAAGGTCCTCGATCTTCTTCATAACGCGGTCCACCCCGCCGAGGGGTTCCGGGACGATTTTGACCCGTTGCTGCGGGCGATCGGCGATTGCAGGTTCGTGCTCATCGGCGAGGCGTCGCACGGCACGCACGAATTCTACCGGCTCCGGGCGGAACTGACCCGGCGACTCATCACCGAAAAGGGGTTTCATGCGGTGGTCGTCGAGGCGGACTGGCCGGATGCCTACCGGGTCAACCGCTATGTAAGGGGGTTCGCCGACGACGGCGACGCCACGGAGGCGCTCGACGACTTCAAGCGATTCCCCCAGTGGATGTGGCGCAACGCGGACGTGCTCGATTTCGTCGGCTGGCTGCGCGAATTCAACGACGGGCGGCGGGGGGACGACCAAAAGGCGGGCTTCTACGGAATGGACCTGTACAGCCTGCACGCGTCGATCCGGGCGGTGATTGATTTCCTCGACACCATCGACCACTCCGCGGCGACCCGGGCGCGGTATCGCTATTCCTGCTTCGACCATTTCGGGGAAGACCCTCAGGCGTACGGCTACGCCGCGGCGTTCGACCTCGACAGCTCGTGCCAGCAGCAGGCGGTGCAGGAGCTTGTGGAACTGCGGCAGCGCGCCGCGGAGTTCGCCCGCCGCGACGGCCGGGCGGCGGACGACGAGCTGTTCTACGCCGAGCAGAACGCCCGGGTGGTGGCCAACGCCGAGCGCTACTACCGGTCCATGTTCGAGAGACGCATTTCGTCCTGGAACCTGCGCGACCGGCACATGGTCGAGACCTTGCAGTTGCTCACGGAGTTTTTCGACCGGCGGGTGGGGCGCTCGAAGTTCGTGGTGTGGGCGCACAACTCACACCTGGGCGATGCGCGGGCGACCGAAGTGGGCGAGCACGGGGAACTCAACGTCGGGCAATTGGTGCGGGAAGCGTGGGGCGAAGAAGCGTTCAACATCGGCTTCAGCACGTACACCGGAACCGTGACCGCGGCGAGCGATTGGGACGCCCCCGCCGAGCGAAAGGCCGTGCGCCCGGCGCTGGCGGGCAGCTACGAAGCGATGTTTCACGAACTGGCCGTACCGCGATTTTTACTGCTCATGCGCGGCGGGGGAACGAGCAGGGAGGTGCTCGAGGCCCTGCGTGAGCCGCGATTGGAAAGGGCGATCGGCGTGATCTATCGGCCGGAAACGGAACGGATCAGCCATTACTTTCAGGCCCGTTTGGCCGACCAGTTTGACGCGATGATCCATATTGACCAAACCCGCGCCGTCGAGCCCCTCGAACGGACGGCGGCAGCGAAAGCACCGCGGGCGGAGGAAGAGACGTATCCCGCGGGCGTGTGAGCCGGACCGCGCGGGTGCGTGACCGTTTCGGCAGTGTCATTTCTCCCTCCTCCGGTACTCCGGGGGAGGGCAGGGGTGGGGGCGAGAAGGCTCATAGGTTCAAGAGCTGCAGGGTCCAAGAGTTTATGCTCTTGAACCCTTGAACCCTCCCGGCAAGCCCCCTCCCTAACCCTCCCCCGGGGTACCGGTGGAGGGAATTGCAGGCAGGGCACCAGAAGCGGCACGCACCCGGACGGAAAGCGTTCCGGTTTCCCCGATGCGGCAACCGCCCAGCGGCCGTTACGCTGAGCAACGGCTTGCAAGCCCACTAGCAGGAAGGACGGCCCATGAGCGAAGTCTCCATCATCGAAGAAGAAGAGGTGCTCTACGACGAGGTCCCCGAGTCGCTGGACATCGTACCCGCGGCGGGGGTGATCGCGGTGGGCCTGGGGATATTGGGAATGGTGCTCTATCCATTCCCCGCGCTCTCGGTGATTAGCGAGTACCTCGGCCGCGGCGGAACGATCCCCGACCGCGGCGCGATCAACACCTTCGGGTTGATCGCATCCTCGCTTGGCATCCTCCTGTCGCTCATGGCGCTCTTCGGCGGAATGGGCTGCATGCACCTGCGCGCCTGGGCACGCCCGGTCATGCTGGCGTACGGCGTGATGAGCGTGGCGCTGGGGATCGCGGGGTTGTGCTTTTTCGTGGTCGCGGTGTTTGCCGCGGGAGAGCCCGGGGGGCTGCCGCACTTCACGTACCGAGTGGAAGCGTTTCCGGTTTGGGCGGGATGCTTTGTGGGGGGAGTTTACGGTGCGGGGGTTTTGTGGGTGATGAATTGGAAGAAGGTGCGGGAAGGGTTTGAGAAGAGGGGGACGTAGGCAGTAGGCGATAGGCAGAGGGGAACTGAATTCAAAATGCAAAAGTCAAAATGCGGAGCGGCGGGAGGGTGGACCTACGGTCCGACCGCTACGCGGTGAGGACAATCCGCTTTATTTCGTTTTGCCTTTTGCCACTTTGACTTGAGTGCGTTAGGCACAACGCAGTTCACACGTTCCATCAAGCCTAATTGACGGTCGGATCATCCGGTATTCGCTTCGGATCGAGCCACGGGAACGTGGTGCGGAGCGAGATGGCCCGTCGGAGCTTGGTCCAGAGATCTTCGGCGCTCGAAAAGACGTCCTGAGGTCTGGCGGGGGAAGCGAGCCAGGCGCCGGACTCGATTTCTTCCTCAAGTTGCCCGGGGCTCCACCCGGCGTGGCCGACGAAAAATTTCGCGTCTTCGCGATCGTGCGAAACCAGTTCCTCGAACGCCTCGCGGTCGGTGGAAAAGTAGACGCCCTCCACGACTTCCATCTGCGCCAGAGATTCCTGCGCATGCACCGCCATAAGCGGCCCCTCGCACGGCCCGCCCTGATACAGCGACGCGTCCGTTTCGCACGGCGCTTCACTCACCTGCTCCCACACGTCCTGCATGCTCGTCTCCAGCGGGCGGTTGAGGATCAGGCCCAGCGCGCCCTCCTCGTTGTGCTGGACGATCAACACCACCGACCGCGCAAAATTCGGGTCGGTGAGCTGCGGCGAAGAGATCAGTAACTGTCCTTGAAGCGATTTCATCGGTCGTCTCGATGCGTTCCTTTTAACTCGATGCGTGCCGTTTATACCGTCGCATAGGACCGGTCGCGGCCAGCGTACGCGTAGGACCATTGTACTCCCGCGCGCGGCTTTGTGCCGACTGGCGATTGTGCTGCCTGGCCGACCGTGGGAATCAGGCGCTTTTCACCCGGCCCAGTGCCGCATAGAGGCCGATCCCGACGGCGGTGGACAGGTTCAGGCAGCGCTCGCCCCGAACCTGTGGAATGCGCACGCAGCGCTCGGCGAATCGTTCGAGCAGTCGGTCGCTGAGCCCATGCGTTTCGCTGCCGAAGAGCAGCCAGTCGTCGCCGGCGAAATCCGCGTCCCAATGGCCGCGGCCGGCCTTGCTGGAGAAGAGCCAGAACCGCCCGCCCGCCGCGGCGTGGAAGAATGCCTCCTCATCATCATGCACGGTGAGCTGGAGTCGCGGCCAATAGTCCATGCCGCTGCGTTTGAGATTACGGTCGCTCAAGACAAACCCCATCGGCCGGACCAAATGCAACTGCGCCCCCGTGGCGACACACAGCCGCCCGATATTGCCCGTATTGGGCGCGATCTGCGGCTGCATCAACACCACCTTCAACCCGTGCGGCGGAAGAATCACCGACATATCCGACGCATTGGAACGCCACGCAGGGATCGCGACAAGCGACCAGCGCGACCCTGTCCGGCGCGAACCGGACGGTCCGCCGCTTTTCCATCGCCTCAGCCCGCTTGATGCACCCCTTGCGTTCGTCCATAATCCCGCACCTTTTACAAACAGAACACCAATGACTTCAGACCAAATCCGCCGGCAGTTCATCGACTTTTTCGTGCAGAAGCACGGCCACACCTTCGTGCCCAGCTCGCCGGTCGTCCCGCAGGACGACCCGACGCTGCTGTTCACCAACGCGGGGATGAACCAGTTCAAGCCGATCTTCCTGGGCCAGGAGAAGCGCGCGTACACCCGCGCCGCCAACACGCAAAAGTGCATCCGGGCCGGCGGCAAGCACAACGACCTCGACGACGTCGGCCGCAGCAGAAGGCACCACACCTTCTTCGAGATGCTCGGCAACTGGTCCTTCGGCGACTACTTCAAGCACGGCGCAATCGACATGGCCTGGGAACTGCTCACCAAGGTCTGGAAGCTCGACCCCAACCGCCTGCACGTAAGCTGCTACGAAGGCAACCTGGCAGCGGGGATTCCGCGCGACACCGAGGCCGCGGATATTTGGAAACAGGTCGCCGGCCTTCCCGACGATCACATTCATTACTTCGGCAAGGACAACTTCTGGGAAATGGGCGACACCGGCCCGTGTGGCCCCTGCACGGAGATTTACTACGATCGCCGACCCGAATCCGAACTGCACACGCCCTCGCCCGTGAATGGCGAAGACCCGCGCGTGATGGAGATTTGGAACAACGTCTTCATCCAATACAACCGCGACGCCACCGGCAAGCTCACGACGCTCCCCTCGCAACATGTTGACACCGGGATGGGCCTCGAGCGCATCTGCCAGGTGCTGCAATGCAAGGACGACAACTTCGACACGGATTTATGGACGCCGCTGTTCGATCGTATATCTCAGATCTCAAATCTGAAATACACCGGCCAGT
>JAQGHP010000519.1 GCA_028288775.1 Phycisphaerales bacterium
GGCGACCGGCGTGCTCGCGGGAGACGAGCCGGCGGAGCTTTCGGAAATCACCTCGTACTGGTACGTCGCATTGGGGACGATGCTGGTGTCGACGAACGTCGTTCCCGCGACGCCGGTGGCGACCTGCGTAAACCCGGGGTCGCCGGGGCCCAGGCGTAGTACGGTGTAGCTCGTCGCGCCGTTGGCCGCGGCCCAGGTCAAGGTGATTTGGGTGGGAGTGGCGGTCGTCTGGAGATTGGTAGGAGCGGGGGGCGGCGGGTTGGCCTGGCTCCCGTTCACGGCGAAGTTCTGGAACTGTGCCGTTACGGTGGCTGTCGTGCTGTGGCTGCTGACGGCCATCCCCAGGTACAGAGTATTGGCGAGCGCGAGTTCGACGGAGCCGGTTTGGGTCCAGTGTACGCCGTCGGTGCTGCTGAAACTGGTGAACTGATTGCCCTGGCGCACAAGCCGCACCCATGTGTTTGGGTAGCTGACGGTTCCGACGGTATTGAAGACGCCCAGTTGTCCAGTGGTGGCCCGGTAATTGAACCGGTAGCCGTTGGAAGCGGTCGCGCCGGAGAAGACCATGCGGCTGCCGGCGTCGAGGCTCTCGCGGACCATCAATCCGGCCCGGCTGCTGGGCAGGACGTTTTGGGAGAGGGAGCTGACCTGCACCATGGCGTCGAAGTTGCCCGTGACTTGCTCGGAGACGAAGCGCAAGCCGTCGGCCTGGGTTCCCCCGATGTCGCCGCCCGCGCCGGTGACGGTGAAGGCGCTGCCGGGGGTGACGACCGTGGTGACGCCGGCCAATCCGGAGTTGATGTCCACGCTGGTGAGGGTGGTGTTGAGCGAAGCGAGCGGCTGCGCCTGGGCGCCGACCATTTGCGATTCGCCCGAGGTGTCCACCGCTGAAATGCGATAGTAGTTGGTCTGGCCGGTCAAGGCCGACGTGTCGGTAAACGAGGCCTGGCCGATGGGGCTTATATTCAGCTTCGTGTAAGTGCCGTTGAGGGAACTGGAGCGATAGACGTTGTAGCCGGTGAGGGAAGCATCGGTGACAGGCTGCCACTGGATGCCGACCGCGCCGGAAACGCCAAAGGCTTGGGTGTCCTGGGGCGCGGGAGCCTGCGTGGCGGGCCGCATGTTGGTGATGATGTAGCCGTTGTCCTGGTAGTCGAAGTTCTCGAAGGAAGTGAACGCGTAGTCCATCTGCATCAGCCACGTGTTGGGGACGATGTTCCCGGCTCCATCCCGCACGGGATAGAAGCGGATCTGATGCCCCGAGCGGTGGTTGGCCTGGACGAACGAATTACTGAGGTTCAGGGAATCGTCGCTGGATTCCAGATCGACATTAAATCCGAACGCGGTAGTGGGGGAGAAGCTCGCGGTCATGACTTTTCCCAGTCCGCCGGTGGGGCTGGGCAACACGGTCTGCCCGTAGCCGGGTGCCCGCGTGAGTAGGCGGTTGAGCTTTGCGGAGTTTCCCTGGGCGAACCAGAACGTCTGCGGCGAGGTCTCGACCGGGGGCGTGACGGTGAGGTCGAATTGGCTGCTAAAATCTTCGTATTGCACCACCGTGACTGGAAGGCTCGAGTCGGCGCGTTGCCAGTAGGGGGAGGCGACTTCTTCGCCGTGAAGGACGGCTTGCGTCGTGTTGTTGGGGTAGACGGGCGCTTCGGTGCTGTTGATGTTGGTGGAGTAACCAAGCATCTGATTGACGAGGGTCTGCAGGCCCGGCTCCTCCTCGTGCTCGGAGTTTTTTTGCCAGTAGCCGGCCAACTGCACGGTGCGGGTAGGATTGGCCGGGTCGTTGGTGCTGATGGCGAGCGTGCCGTTCCACACGCCGCCTGCCTGAAGCGGGTTGGTATTGTCGGTCGTGGTGGTGTCGTTGATCTGGCCGTAGGGAAGGCCGGGGGGAAAAGTCTGGGCGATGAACTTGATCGTCAACGTCAGAGACTTGCCGGGCGCAACGTGCGTACCCGCGGCGGGCGGGCTTACCAGCGTCCAGTTTGCGGCGTCCGAAAGCGTGAGGCCGTTGATGATGAGGTCCTGGTCGCCGGTGTTGGTGACCGTGAGCGTCCCGGTGTCGTGTACGGTATCGACGAACCCTGAGGGGTCCAGCGAGTTGGTGCCCTGAATGCGACTGAAGATCAGCTGATTCGAAGCGGGCAGGCCCGCGGGGTTGGTCAACCCGAGGACGGGTGCTCCCGTCGCGCCTGGCGCGGCCTGCACGTTGCGAATGATGCCAACGAAATTGGTGAAGCTGTTGAATTGCGTGCTGTTGTAATCTTCGGCCGCGACGACGAAGGCATTGGCGACGACGCTCCCGTCCGCATTCTCCAGTGGGAAGAACCGGAACTTGCGCGGGTGGGCGGTGTCGAGGACGTTGAGGGAATCCTCGGAGTAATGGATGTCGGGCTGGCCGGTGGAGGTTGATGTACCAGGGAATGTGCCGTACAGGCCGAACGTACTGGAGCCCGGATCGAAGGCGGTTGCGCCCAGGGCAGTCGGGTTGACCGTCTGCGAGTCACCCTTGCCGACCGTGAATAGCTCGGTAGTGGAGTTTGGGCCACCCGGCGTGTAGTAGCCGATGCGCAGCGAAGGCTGCACCGAAGAGTTGAACGACGCCAGCGGCGTGATCGTCACCGGCCCCGGGCCCGCCTTGATCAGGCGAGGCATCACGACTTCCTGGCTCGAGGGGTCGGGGATGATCGGGTATTGGCTGTTGGAGGCGTTCACGTCATTCGGGCCGGCGCCGACGATCGTTGGGATGTCGTTTGCGCGAAGAATGTTGACCAATGAAGGCTCGGCGGTGCCAAAAAAGCCGTTGGTGCCCAGGCCGCGCAGGCCTATGTCCGTCGTAGGGGTGATCGGGTCGTTCGTGATGATTTGTAGCAAGGCGCGCTGAATGTTGTTGGCGGTGCTGGCGGTGTAGTCGAGCTGAACCTGTGTGGACGCGCCGGGGGCCAGCGAAGCGGGAAGACTCCCGGCGTTGGTGATCGCGAAGCGGGAGGATTCATCAGCAGCATCGGCGGGGTCTTTGACGATGGTGATGCTGCCCAGCGCCAAGGGCGTCGCGCCGGTGTTGGTGAGGGTGAGCGTGTCCACGTGGCTGGGGAGGCCGCCGCCCGTGAACCCCGGGACGCTGGCGTTGAACACGAGCACCGAATTGCTCGGCACCAGAGCGGAGAACAGCTGACGAGTCTCCATGTGCTCGATAACGACGGCAGCGGCACGACCCAGACGCGCGGAACGGCTTTTTCTCTGCATGGCTTTCCTCGAACCCAACGCCCCCTCGGTCTGCATTGCATCGGCATTAAACGATTTGAACCACGAAATCCTGCGGGCTGATGCCCTTGGCGGCGAGTAGCGTGGTGACCTGGGCCGTGGCGGTGACGTTGCGGAGGTTCAGCGCCTGACCGGTTGTCGAGTTGACCGCGGCGAAGGATGAAATGCGGTGTGCGCCAAGGCCGAAGGTGATACCGCCGTTGGCAAAATCCACCACGCCCAGCGAGACGCTGGCGATCTGGAATGCGGCGACGGACGAGCCGACGTACGTCGCCGACCCTTTGGTCTTGCGCAGCTTGAGCGATTTAATCGTCGCCTGCACGGCGAACTCGGAGGAGACCTCCGGCAACGTCCTTCCGGCCACCAGCGCCATCCCGGCGTACACCTGCGAGTTGAGCATGCTGCCTAGTGAGAGCGTGCCGAGATTCCCCGACGCGATGAGCATGGAGTTGGCCATTGCGCCAGTGGTCATCGACGATGCATCCAACCCGCCCGCGGTGAGCGTAATGGTGGAGTTGTTGAGCGTTCCCCCGACTTTCATCGTGCGGAGCGAGCCGGCATGAACGGCAAACGACGCGCCGCGCGTCACCACGAGTGACGTGATGGCGGCGGCGGTTATGGTTCCACCCGACCAGGTGCCCGCCGTGATTCCCTTGACGACGCCCGCGGCAGAAATGTTTTCGCCGACCGCGGAGTTTACCTTGAGCGTGAAATTATTTCCGCCGGCACTGATCGTGCCATTGTTGGTCGAGCCGAGCGTCACGTTCCCCAGCGTGGCGGGAACCGAGAGATTGCCGGTGAGAATGACGGTCTTTCCGGTGATGGACTTGAACGCCCCATCGGTGGAGATGCCGCCGATCGTGACGGTGTTCGCGCCGCCTTTGGTGGCGATGGTGAGGGCGCTGGCGGCGGTGGTGCCGGTGGCGGTGATGTTATTGGCCAGGACGCTCGTCCCGGTCATGATGATGTTCGCGCCCGTCCCCGTTTCGCCGATGGTCGTGCCGGAAAAATGGACGGTCGTCAGGCCGGGGCCCGTGAAGGTGAAGGTCGTGGTAGTCCCGTCGTCGCTGACGAAACGCACGGTCTTCGCAGCGCCGTTGCCCAGGTTCACGTCGAGCGTGGGAATCGTCGGGACGCGCACCGTCACGGCAGTGGTCGCAAGCGACGGTCCCGCGGAATTGGCCGCGTCGACGCGGTATTGGTAAGTCGCGCCCTGGGTCACGTTCGTATCCGCGAAGCTCGTCGCGCCGATCCCCGTGGCGACCTGAACGAAACCATTGTCGCCGGGCCCCATGCGAAGCACGTCGTAGCTCGTCGCGCCCGCGGACGCGTTCCAGGTCAGCGTGACCTGCGACAGCGACGCGCTGGCCTGAAGGCCCGTCGGGGCCGAGAGGGCGGGGTTGAACAGGTTCGCTGTGACGGCGGCCGTCGTCTGGCCGAGCCCCGCGCTACTCACTCCTCGTACGCGATATTGGTACGTCAGGCCCTGCGACACATTTGTATCAGTGAAAGCGGCGCTGGAAAGGCCGCTGGCAATTTGGACGAAACTGGAAGCGCCCGGGGCGAGCCGCTCGACGTTGTAGCTGGTCGCGCCGCTCGCGGGGCTCCATGTCAGTGACACGCTGTTGTTCGCGGCGCCCGCGTGTGGCGTCGCCACGACATTGGCCGGAGGGGCGGGAGTCGTGGGCCGGAGAAGCGTGATCTTCTGCCCGCCCAATTCGGCGACGTAGATGTTGCCCGTGGCGGGGTCTTGCGTGAGGTTCACCGGCTCGTTAAAGCCGCTGAAGCCGGGGACGCTGCGGTCCTCGTTCACCACGTTGCCGTTCTGGTCGAGGGTGAGGACGGCGATGTCGTCGCCCGCGCTGTACTCGGTGATGAGCAGCTTGCCGTTCAGGGCGTTATTGAAGGCGTTTCCGTTGTATTGGATGATTCCGTCCGGCGAGCGATGCAGCCCGAGGACGAAAGCGGCCCCCTGTTAATTAGGGTCGGGGTTGGTGCCCAGGGGATAGGCGCTGATAACTTCGCTGGGCAC
>JAQGHP010000473.1 GCA_028288775.1 Phycisphaerales bacterium
GCTGCGCGTTGAGGTCGCCGATGGAGATGAGGCCCATCAGTTTGGTTTCTTCGTCGCAAATGGGGATGTGGCGGATGCGACGGCTGCGCATGATCTCGCTCATTTCCTCGAGCGTCGCCTCCGGCCCGCAGCAGACGACGTTGCGGGTCATGACTTCGCCGACGGACGTGTCCGCCGGGTTCATTTGTTCGCCGATGACGCGCTGGAGCACGTCGCGCTCGGTGAAGATGCCGGCGACGCGGTCGGCGTCCATCACGACGATCGCGCCGATGCGGTGCTGGTTCATTTTCTGGATGGCCTGGAGCGCGGTCGAATCGATCGAAATGGAATGCACCTTCGTCCCCTTCTCCGACAAAATATCGTGAGCGGTGGGCATGCGAGTCTCCTTTCGCGTTCGATGTGTCTCGCGCCCGGCGTGATTCGCCGCACGCGTTGGTACAACAAGAAATGCACGACGCCTTTCACCCTACCACGTTCGCCAAGCACAATGCAACATTGTGAAATTATTATCTAGGAAGTGAGTTGCCAGTTGCCAGTCAAGGAAGCAGAAGCGATGAGCCTGCATTAACATTAACCGCTTTCAACTCTCCCCTCTTCCACTGACAACTGACAAATGGCAACTGGCAACGAATGTCCCCCTTTTGCAATTCCTCCCTCGCCACCCAACAATAGACCCATGCCCTCGCTCCAAACTGTCGCCATCGTCGGCCGCCCGAACGTCGGAAAGAGCAGCCTGCTTAACGCGCTCGTCGGAAAACGCATCAGCATCGTCCAGGACATGCCCGGTGTCACCCGTGACCGTATCTCTACCCCCCTGCGCATCGGGGACCGCTATATCGATCTCGTCGATACCGGCGGGTATGGGTACGTCGATCCCGATCAACTCACGGAGCACATCAAGCACCAGATCGAAATCGCCATGACTCAGGCGCAGCTCGTTCTGTTCGTTGTCGATTGCCAGACCGGGCTCACCACGGCCGATCAGGAGATCGCGACCCTGCTTCGCCGCAAGGGGATCAAGACGGTTCTGGTCGCCAACAAGGCGGATGGCCCCAATGCCGATGTCGCCCTGGGCGAATTCGCCCGGATGGGGCTGGGTACGCCGATCGGCGTTTCGGCGCTCAACGTCCGAAACCTCGATCAAGTCATCGACGCCATCGGGAAAAATGTCGATCTTTCGAAGGCGCCCACGGAAGTGCCGCCGCCCGAGCTGTTCGTAGCCATCGTCGGCAAGCGCAACGCGGGGAAGAGCACGCTGGTGAACTCGATCGCCGAGCTGTTCGAAGGGCAGGGAGACCGGGTGATCGTCTCGGAAATCCCGGGTACCACGCGCGACAGCGTGGACGTGCGATTTGAGAAGGAAGGGAAGGGGCTGGTCGTCATCGACACGGCGGGCGTACGCAAAAAGCGCCACATGATGACCGATGACATTGAATACTACAGCTTTCACCGTGCGCAGCGGTCCATCCGCCGGGCCGGCGTGGTGCTTATGCTCATTGACGGCACGGAACCGGTAAGCGAGCCCGACAAGAAGCTGGCCATGTACATCGTCGAGCAGCACAAGCCGGTGCTGATCGTCGTCAACAAGTGGGACCTGACCCGCGACCGCGCCCGCGCGATGGCCGCCGGCAAGGACGGAAAAAATAAGGTCGAAGCCATCGACGACGCCGCCCTGATGGAGCAGTTCCGCGAATACCTCGACCAGGAGATCAAGCACCTCGATTACGCGCCGATCGCCTTCATCACCGCCAAGGACGGGCGAAACATCCAGCAGGTGATCGACCTCGCCCAACACCTGTTCAAGCAGTCCAGCGAGCGAGTCACGACACACCGGCTGAACACGGTGGTCCGCGAGATCCTCGCCGAGCGCCATCCCAGCACCCCCAGCGGGCGCAAGGCGCGCATCTACTACGTAACGCAGACAGACGTGAACCCGCCGACCATCGTGCTGTTCGTGAATAACCCGGCGTACATCAACGACACCTATCAGCGGTTCATTATCAACCGTTTCCGCGAATTGCTCCCGTACGGCGAAGTGCCGATCAAGCTCGTCGTGCGCCAGCGCGAGCGCCAGCAGGGCCCCGCCCCTTCGCTCGACGAAGCCGCGGGCGAAGCGCCGCCTCCCAAGCCGCGAAAGCCCCCGCGCCGGCCGCCAGCCCCGACGGGTAGATTCCGCATCAGCGCCAGAACAAAAGCGAGGAACGATAAAATCAAGGGCAAGAGCAAGTCCGTCCCGACCGGAAGGAGAGACCGGCCGAAGAAGGACGGGCGGGATCAGCGGTAGAGTCGGCCGCGACACGCCTGCGGCGAAATCCCGCAAATGTACGTGAGCCGCTCCTGCAGAAAGGGCGGTCGCGCAATGAGAGTATCTACATCGACAGGACGCGCTGCGGCTTCCCGGGATCGAGTATCGATCCTCAGACCGTCAACCCCGGTCCGGTGCTGCCGTGGCTCTCGTTCGCGGTATCGTCGCGCCCCTGAAACTCCACCCGGTTCCCATCCGGATCGCGCGTGAAGAAGCGGTCGATGCCGGGGATTTTATACCGCGTGTCCCACGCCACCGCATACCCCGCGGCTTCAATGACGCGGGCGGCGGCGCGCACGTCGTCCACCCACAGGCAGAAGTGGTGGGGGGCTGGCGGAATGCTTTCAGGCCGGCTCACCAGGTGCAGCACTTCAGGGCCGATCTCATACCAAGCGCCGCCGAAGGTGAAGCTGGTGGGTCGGGCGATTTCCTTCAGCCCGAGCACGCCGCCGTAGAATGCCTTCGACCGGGCGACATCGGTGATGTCGATGGCGACGTGGTCGATCCGTTTGGCTCCGATGGCGTTCATTCGGGGCACTGTAACGGCCGGTTCCCCGCGTGGCGAGTGAAAGGATGCAGTCTCCAGGCGTCCGGTCCCGCCTGATAGGACCCAGCATTAAGAACGCAACGAGAAATCGTTCGCCTATGGTTGACAAACGGGCCGCACCTCGGCATAATATCCGTCATAGTTGGTTTACCTGCCTTCTGGCACGGGTTGGTCGTGGTGCTTGAACTACGACGGTTAGACAGCCCGAGCCGCATGTTGTCTTGAGCAACACCAACACTCTTTACGAACGTAAATTCCGGCAAACCCGGTCGGTTTCCATCCGTACTACTACAATAGGTATGGGAGGCAAGCGATCGAGATGCAAGGGATGGGGCTTAACGTCCGATAAGTCCCTTATGCAAAGGGGCTTCGGTAAACAAGCCAAGTTCGTAAAGCCTGAAAAATTCCCTTCAACACCCGTTGACAGGCAGGGCCGGGACGCTATTATCCCCCTCCCTGATGCGACGGGGGTAGCCGGTCGCAACGGTGAGTGAGAAGGGGAGAAAAGCCCGACGGCGGGCTGACC
>JAQGHP010000569.1 GCA_028288775.1 Phycisphaerales bacterium
TCGCCGACGTGGGTCATGATCGCCATCTTTCGGGCGACGATCTCCTCGAACAGCGGTTTGTACTTGGGCGAATCGAGCCGCACGCCGCGCATCTTCAGGGTGCCGGGTGAGGCGTGGAATTTCACGATGCGGCTGCCGATGTTGTAGAACGCTTCCAGCCGCACGAGCCACTCGTCCACCCAGTTGGGCGAGGTGTCCTGCCAGCGCGGCACGGTGATGAACTGCTAGCGGTCGGGGTAATCGAGCTGCAGGCCAATCGCCTCCTCGAGCGGCGACATGGTGACGAAGCCGTCAATTCCGTAATGGTCGGCGGCCTCGAACCACGCCGGCGCGTGATGGGCGGCGAGCAGGTGGCAATGAAAATCGATGACCGCCCCCCGCACCTTCGGCCGCGGCATCGGCCGGCGGAAGTCGAGGCCGGTGCGGTTGTAGTCCGATTCCTTCGCCGGCGCAAAAATCGCGGCGACGTGCGCGGGAGGCGGAGGGGCGGCGGGTGTGGTGCTCATACCTTTTCAACATCGGCCAGCGCAACGGGCGGGCTGAAGAAAGTGGACCGTGGGATTATAGGTTGCTCGCAGTGGCGGCGTCGCATTGCAATCCGGTCGCGCTCCGGTCCCCTCTCCCCCGTACTCGGGGGAGAGGGATACGGTGAGGGGCGGAACGTCGAGTTGTGCATTTTTGCTAAACACGCAACTTCACGTCCGGCCCCTCACCCCTGCCCTCTCCCCCGAGTACGAGGGAGAGGGAGAAGCACGCCGGCGCGATGAATGACCGCGCTATTCTCTCATGGACGATGGGTCGATCCCATTGCTTCGACACCATTCCCGATACGCCTGCGGGGCAATCTCGCTGGGCTTGATCTCGCTGCGGCCGCCCCAAAATACATTCGTATAGCTGACGGGAATGCCTGTCGCGGCCAAGTGCTCGTCGATGGCGGCTTTGTGGGCGAGGACCATTTCCTTTTCGGTGCCGTGGGCGACGCCCATGATGTTGACGTTGTTGAACTCCGGGCCGCCTTCGCGCCAGTAGGCGTGGGTCATGATATGGAATCGGCCGACCTCGCAGCCGGTTTCAATCTCGCGGCCGATGGGCACGGCCCAGTGGAACAGCGCGTTGAACTTCGTGACGCGCTCGCCAGTGCTGAGCGGTTTGACGTGTTCGAGGAATGTGGAAAAGCGGCCGACTACGCCGCGTTCGTTGAGGGAACGGGCGACTTGCAGGAAGGTATCCAGCGGGACGCCCGCCTCGTCGGCGCGGGCTTGCCAAAGGTTCTCCGTGATTTCGTCGGCCGCGAATTCGCGCTTGAGGGAAACGAGCACCTGCCAGTCGAGATCGGTCAGCTCGACGATATTGGTATTGAGCACCTCGGCGGGCTGGTCGCTCTTGCTGCCTGGCGCCATCCCGCGACGGCGGACGTGGCCAACGCCCAGCGCGAAAAGCCGCTTTGCGGGCATCAGGCGGAAGGACGTTGCGCCGGTTTTCGACGCGAGAAATTCGCAGTGCTTCGCCAGCGAATACCCCTGCGGCACCTTGAGCGTGGTCCACAAACGGTAACGCGAGCCGGCCACCACGGTGTCGGTCGAGCGGATGACCACGTGCCCGGAAAATGGGTCGTGTTTGAACATGTAATCGAACGCCGATTGGAGCTTTTCCTCGGGTACGCACCACGCGACCAGCGAGCCGCGGGCAAGGTTGGTCGCCATCATCGTCTGACGGACGCGGCGGATGGTTCCCGCGCGGAGCATCGCGGAAATGCGCTCGCGCACGGTAGCAGCATCAACGCCCGATTGTTGGGCGATCATACCGATTGGGTCGGCCTGAAATCCCTGCACTTTGTCTTCGGAAACTGCGAGAATGCGGGAGTTGATCGAGTCGTCGAGGGTTACGGGAATTGCTGCGGTGGTCATGGTGGTTGGTCCAAACGGTCTGCCGCGTTTGAATATTTTTCACGCGAAAAACCGGCTTCGGCATCGTATAGCAGGCGTCCCTCAAACGAAAGGAGCGTTCGATATGAGGTTGGCTCAATGGACGATGGCGTGCGTCGGGGTTTTGTTTTTCACTTGCGCGGCTTATGGACAATCTGACTTGAAGGCGAGCCCGCCGGCGGCGCCCCCGCCCGCCAAGCAGCCCGATGCTGGCTCAAACGGACTCATCAATGACCTCAATTTGGAGAGTCCGACTCTCGAGGACGTTCTGAGCGCCTTGCATCGGGCCGATCCGAATTTCCAGGCGGTCGTCGCCCGCGAACCGGGCGTTGCGCCTGACGGCCCGACGCTTCCCGCGCTACGCCTGAAGAATGTCACATCGGATCAGGTGTTACGATTGCTCTCAAACATCCGTCCGATCTCTTACGAACAGATCGAAGGCCAGGGCAGCCCCATCTGCCTCGTGCGGGTGCAGAACCCGGCGAGGGAACAGGGGGCGGGCGAGGCGCCAATGGAGACCCGCGTCTACCGGCTTACCGAGGCCATGGCCGGGCTGAACGCGACGGACAAGCCAGGCACGCCCGCCGACCGCGAAGCGGCGCTTAATCAGGTATTGTCGCTCATCAAGGCGACGCTCGCGCAGGTTGAAGACGGCTCGGGTGTGAGTCCGGTGGTTCAGGTTCACGCTGAGACGCGCACCCTTATCGTGAAGGGGACCGCCGACCAGTTGCACGCCGTCGAGGAAGCGCTCGCGGCCATCAACCCGAACCGGGACGTGGTGGCGCGGCAGAAGCAACTTGAGGACCGGGACCAACAATCCAAGCGCGAGGCGCTGCGGATTGCGCAGATGGAGGAGCAGGGTGCGAGCAATAACGTTGAGGTCAGGCAGCTCAGGGATAAACTGAATTCGGTCGAGGCGCAGCTGGGGGAGATGCAGAAGGTCGCTGCCGAACGGGAAGCGGAAATAGCGCGCCTTAAGGCGATGGCGGGCCAAAGCGGCAAAGGCGCATCCCAGGGCGGCGCGAAGGAATAACCGGGCGTGGCGGACGCTGTCCACAGCCTGACGGCAGGCCTCGCCGCTGGCGACCCGCAGGCGGTGGAGGTTTTCTATTGCCGCTATTTCGATCGGCTTTATGCACAGGCCCGTCGCGCCACGGGGCGCGACGAGGCCTTTTGCCTTGATGTGGTGCAGGAATCGGTGCTGAGGGTTTTGCGGTCGGTGCGGCCGGCGGGTTCGGAAGCGCAGTTTGTTTCGTGGCTGCGGCTAGTCGTACAGACGACGGCGTATGACATGCTCCGCTCCGAAACCCGCCGACAGCGCCGCGAGCTTTTGGCGGCTGGTTCGAGAAGTTACGCACACAATCGGCCCGAGCCGAGCGACGCCGAGCAGCTTGAATGGCTGCGGGCGCAGATCACCGCCCTGGATCCGGAGATCGCCCGCATGATCGAGATGCGTTTCACGAACCGATGGACGCTGACGCGGATCGCACAACGGCTTGGGCTGTCAGTGGGGACCGTCGACGGAAGGCTGCGGCGGGCGCTGCGGCAACTGCGCGACCGGGCCGGGGAGGATTATGATGAATGAACCCTATCTTCGGCTTTCGGATGAAGGCGAACGCCGCAGGGAAAACATCCTGGCTATAGCGCACCGCGAAGCCGGCCGTATCCGGCATCGCCGTGCGGTGCGGCGTATCGGCATCGCGGCCATTGCCATCGGTCTGACGGCCGCGCTGGCGATGCAATCGCGGCGCTGGGGCGCTTCGCGGGAGATTGTCCAAGTACGTCCCGACCAACATGATCCGATGCCGCCCGTCGTCGGACCCGTCGCGCCTCCGGTCCAGCGGAGGGCCGTCGCCGTTCGCCCGCCGAAGGAAATCGTCATCACCGTCGTCAAGACCGATCCCGGCATCGCCCGACGATTGTCGGTCAAACCCCCGACGACAGGCTGGGAACGAATCGACGATGAGCGGCTCCTCGCCGAGCTGGCCGCGGCCCACAGGCCCGCGGGGCTGGCGTACGTGGATGGGCGGGAAGTGGTGCTGTTTCGCACGTCCGATGGCGGCGCAGAGTGGCGCATCCATCGCCCATTTCGATGAAGCTTCACTGCGAGACTCGCCAATTCGCCAGGGAAGGCACGCGTTTTCGTCCTGCTATCGCCGTGAGCCTGTAACCCTCGGTGTCGGATAAGGAGAAGCGTGTGGGCGTCGGCAGCTTTCGCACTTGCCGCTGAGCACGTGGCGGTAGTACGCGACCACTTGCGCGAACAGGTCGTCCCCGCTTTCGGGGCAGCGGCTCGGCGAAGCGCGGACATCGTACCCGCACCGCATGCAGCGGCCCTCTTCGTAGCGGAATCGGGACGAGTCTTCACGCCGTTTGCGCCTGTGCCATGACACTCGAAGTCTCGCCACGCCGAGGAGATTTGTCAGCAGTGCGTGCATGGCTTGCCGTCGCTGGTTAAACGAGCCGCACTTCGATCGTGCCCGGCCGCGGTGCGCCGATGCGATCGAGCGCGAGGCGATGCGCCTCGTCATAGTGCTTGACGAGGTTCGACCAGTCGAAAAGCTCGCCGAGGCGTTCGACGCCGTTGCGCATCTCAATCCGCTCGCGGCGGTTGAGGCGCACGAAATGGAACAGGTATTCCACCAGATCGTCCACCGCCGCATCGAAGCTTTTGGTCCGGCGGTTGAGCACGAGAATACCCCGCTCCTCGTGATTGGGAATGTGCCGCTGCGCGTACGCGCCGAAGCCGCTTAGATCGGTTGTCACCGCGGGCAGGCCCAGGGCGATGCATTCCATCGGCGTGTAGCCCCACGGCTCGTAGTAGCTGGGGAAGATGCCCATGTGACAGCCGCGGACGAACTGCTCGTAATCGAGATTGATCACCGGGCTGGTGGCGCTGACGAACTCGGGATGGAAGACGACCTTTACGGGATCGTCGGCCGCGTTGAAAAGATTGCGGTAGCGCAGGTGCTTGAGGACGGGGTCGCCTGCGTCGTCGGCGAGGTCGTGCGTCACGATCAGCGGCTGGCGGTGCGTGCGCCAGGCGTGCGTCGCGCGCTTCAGGCGGACCTGCGCGTCATCCGACAGCAGCTCGGCGAAAGTGGGAATGCGCCCCGTTGCGGCGGAGTGGAACAGGCGGCTGCCCATTTGCCGGCTGATCTCGTCGCACGTTCGACGCAGGTCTTCGAACATCGACTGGTTCTGCAAGACCGACACGTTCACGTTCTTCACCTGCGCCCGGGTGATGATGAACGCCACGATCGTCGGCGGGTTCACCACTTCCTTGAGACGCCAGTTGAGGCGGTGCAGCGCCTCGATGTACATGTCCATCCCCTTGTTGCGGTATTCGTAGCGCCCGCTGGTCACGAGATAGAGCGTATTGTCGAGGTCGAACGTGTAGCTGGGGAAGAAGTGCCCCATCACGAATTCGTGGATGCGCTCCTTGTACTGCTGGTGCAAATACTGGAACTCGTGCGGGGCGGCGAAGCGCTGGATGTTCAGGCCGTTGGGCAAAATGGCGTCGGGCTCACGGCCCAGGAGCTTGGCGGCTTCGGTAGCCGTGACTTCGCTGACGGTCGTGAAGACGGTGGACGCATGGGCGGCGGCCTTTTCGATCGCGAAGCGGGAATAGATTTGGTACTTCGCGGCTTCGGCCTCGGGGTCCAAGAAATGAAGGTGGTCGTAAAAATACGGATTGTCACCGGCGATGTAGCGGCCCAGCAGGGTTGCGTGGGTGGTGAAGATGGTGGCCATCGGCAGCCGCAAGTGCGCGATCCGCGGGACGGCGATGCCGCCCATCCACTCGTGAAAGTGCGCGAGGATCGGGCGGTCTTTCACGATGCCCGTGAAGGCGCGGAAGAACTCCGCTACCGCGAAGCCGAAGGCAACGACCTCGTTGACTTCTCCATCGGAGGCGTCGATGGCGATGCCGTGGTCCTGCCACATCAGGTATTTGTCGAAATCGAGATGCCCGTAGCGCCCGCGGTAATCGATGAGGATCACCCGCGGCCGCCCCGCGATGAGCCAGCGGCCGAAGTAACAGGTGATGCCCGCGTCCTTGAGCTTCTGCAGCGTCTCGCGGATGGAGCCGTAGGTCGGCTGCTCTTCGAACTCCACCGCGGCGGTGGTCGGGTTGTAGGGGCCGATCAGGCAGTAGCGATCGCCCCACCGCTCGAGCATCGTCGAGGCCTTGGAGCGCAGCACCGTGTAGATGCCGCCGAGCTGCCAGCAAACCTCCCACGCGATTTCGAAGAGCAGAGGCAACTGGGGAATGGGCATCGGCTCGGGGGCCGGCGGCGCGGGCTCGGGCGTGGAGGGGGACGCAGCAAGTTCCTCGGGCCCGATTTCCGGAGGAGGGTCGGCGCGCACGGGCGTCAGGTCCGCGCGCTTGGGCGGCTCCGTCGATTTGCGGCTCCGCGCCACCGAATCGGAATGTCCTTTATGCCCCCGCGTTTCCGAAGTGTTCCTGCCTCGCCTCGCCATGGAAGCCATTATGCCGACCGGCGCGCCGCGTTGCCAATTATCGGCGCGGCCGAATCCGCAATGCCCCGAACTTGCCGTCGCACGTCCGATAGTTGCCCGCGTCCGGGTCGATAGGATGAGTTCGAGTTTGTTGGTACGTGATCCTCACGCATGCGAACAGATGTACGCGGGCGGGTCGCTGCACGGGAACGATTCCATCGACGCCTCGTCCACGAGATCAAGCGGCGTCTGCGACGGATGGGGCAAGTCATCGCCCGCTACATTCTGCGGCGAATGGGCCGGCGCGGGCGACGCGGCAATCGGGTCGCCTGGCGTGCTGTGCGGTTCAAGCATCGGAAGATCGCGCGGCAGACTCTCGTAAGGATTTACTTCTGGCATGGCGTCTACCTCCCGCCGCGAAGTGCGCCTGAGATCGGCCAACTGCTGCCCCCAGTGCCCTGTAGTATTAGCAACGCCAAGGCCGGGGAACCAGAAAAATGGGGAAAAGAATTAGGAAGTGTTTGGGGGCAAAGTGCTGAGTGCTGAGGATACATATCCGATCACGCCCGGTACGAGCGGAAAGCGAGGACCCGGATTCGAGGGACGGGAAATTCCCGCGCTGCGGAAGGATTCGGGCTCTGAAGCATCCGGGGCCTCGCTGTCGCTCGTACCCGGCGTGATTGATTAGACTCAGCCCTTGTTACGACGTCGCTCACCGCAGGCAGCACCCGACTCCGTGCGCTCTTCTCCTGGCTCCTGGCTTCTGGCTCCCCTCGCCTCAGCACTCTACAGCCCGACCGTATTGAACCCCGCGTCCACATAAATGTTCTCCCCCGTGACTCCGCTGGACAGATCGCTCAGCAGATACACGGCGGTCTTTCCGACCTCATCCGCGTCGATGTTGCGGTGGAGCGGGGCCTTTCTTTCCATGTGGGCGAACATCTCGTCGAGCTCCCCCACCGCCGAGGCCGCGAGGGTTTTGATCGGGCCGGCGGAAATCGTATTCACGCGGACCTTCTTGCGGCCCAGGTCGTACGCGAGATACCGGGCGGAGGATTCCAAGGCCGCCTTCGCCACGCCCATGATGTTGTAGCCGGGCACCACGCGCTCGCTGCCCAGATATGTCAGCCCGACGATCGACCCGCCCTCGGGCATCATCGGCAGCGCCGCGCGGGCGAGTGCGATGAGACTGTACGCGCTGATGTCCAGCGCCTGCCGAAAGACTTCGCGCGGGGTCGAGGTGAACACGCCCTCATCGGTCTTGAGATAGTTGTAATCCGCGAACGCCAGGCTGTGCACGAGGAAGTCGATCGTCCCGAACTTCTCCTTCGCCGCGGCAAAG
>JAQGHP010000586.1 GCA_028288775.1 Phycisphaerales bacterium
TACGAGGGAGAGGGAGTGGACCGTTCGCCAGGGAATGGCACAAGTAGGGTGGGCGTACTCGCCCACCGTTTATGGCCGATTCGGTGGGCGAGTACACCCACCCTACAGGTGCGTGAAGTGTTCGAGTGAGTGGAAGCGTCTGCGGACGCGACAAGGAAAAGGCGATTAAGATTAAGATTAGGATTAAGATTAGGATTGCGCTCTGAGGCACGTCTAATCATAGTCGTCCGTCTTCATCCGTGACCGTTAACCCATAGAAGGAGATTCTCCCATGTCCGTGAAAGTTCAAATCGTTTTCTACAGCATGTACGGCCACATTTACCGTCTGGCGCAGGCCGAGGCCGAAGGCGTGCGGCAGGTTCCGGGGGCGGAGGCGGAGATTTTCCAGGTCGCCGAGACGCTGCCGCAGGATGTATTGGCGAAGATGGGCGCGGTGGATGCAAAGAAGGCCTTCGCGCACGTTCCTGTGGCCGATTCCAAGCGCCTCGCCGAGGCGGACGCCGTCCTCATCGGCACACCCACCCGTTACGGCAGCACCGTCGCCCAGATGCAGGCGTTCCTCGATTCCACCGGATCGCACTGGGGCACCGGCGCGCTGATCGGAAAATTGGGCGGCGGGTTCACCTCCACCGCCAGCCAGCACGGCGGGCAGGAGACCACCCTCCTCTCCCTCTACACCTTCTTCATCCACCAAGGCATGCTCGTCGCCGGGGTTCCGTATTCCAACCAGGAACTGCTCACCCTCACGGAAATCTCCGGCGGAACCCCGTACGGCGCCTCGACCATCACCGGCCCCAAGGGCGAACGCCTCCCCAGCGAGAATGAATTGACGATCGCGCGGGCGCAGGGCAAACACATCGCCCAGCTCGCGAAGAAACTTGCGGCAAAGTAATGGCTGAAGAGTGACGAGTGAACCGTGACAATATTCTATCGCGGTTCACTCGTCACTTATCTCTAATTGGAGACACCATGTCCCGTCCAGTGCCCGACTATGAAGCTCGACCGGCGGCCCTTCCCAAACGCAGCTTTTTCAACACGGCGCTTTGGGTATTGCAGATCCTGGTGGCACTGGCATTTCTGGCCGCGGGGACAATGAAGCTGATCGGCGGGCAGGAATTCGTCGCCGCGTTCAACAAGCTCGGCCTGGGCCAGTGGTTCCGATACGTCACCGGCGGCCTCGAAATCCTCGGCGGGCTCCTGCTCCTCGTCCCCTCCCTCTGCGGCGTGGGCGCGCTGCTCCTGGTCTGCATCATGCTCGGCGCCATCACCGCCCACCTCACCAGGCTCGGCGGCAGCCCGATGGGGGCGATCGTCTTTCTCGTGGCCGTCGCGATCATCGCGCTGGGCCGGGCGGGGCGGACGGTGCATCTGCTCCGGCATTGACCGCGACTATGCCCGCTTCACGCCCCGCCGGCGCAGCGCAAGCCACCCCCAGACGGCGGGAAACATCGCCAGGGATGCGGGCTCGGGGAGCACCACGACAATTCCGTCCGGACTGTTCAATCCCGATATCAGGGAGGCATTGATGACCGCTCCCGAAAGGGAGTATTCACCGATGGATCCCAAGGGGTTTGTGGCGCCGGCGTTGTTCGCAACGAACAGGTTGCCCCCGGCGGTGGTAATCTCGGTCGGACCGTCCAACCCGCTGATCAGCGTGGGATTGATCGCGGCCCCTGACACATCGTATTCCCCGATCGTTCCCGTGCCGCGAAGATGCCCGGAGTTCGCCACGAATACGTTCTGGCCGGCGACGGTGATTCCGGAAGGGAAGTCCAGCCCGCTCGCCACGGACGCGTTGACGGTCGTGCCGTCGAGATTGTATTTGCCGACCGACCCGTTGTTCGGGCCGGTGCCGAAGTTTGTGACAAATATGCCCGCGCCCGAAACAGTAACGCCCCATGGCTTGTTGAGCCCCGTGATGAGCGAGTCGTTTACCGTTGCGCCGGAGGTGGTGTACTCGCCGACCTTGCCGCCGTAAAAATTCGTAACAAAGATGTTTCCGCCGGAGACGGCGATGCCGTACGGGCCGATTAATCCGGTGATCAGGGACGCGTTGACGACCGCCCCCGATGTCGTGTATTCCCCGACCGTGCCCGCCGTGACGTCAGTGACGAAAAGGTTCGTCCCGCTCCGCACCATTGCCCGCGCGCCGAAGAATCCGGTGACGAGCGAACCGTTCACCGTTGCGCCCGTGGTGGAGTATTCGCCGATCTCCCTGCCGGTCGGGCCGGTGTCGATTATGAATATTTGCCCGAACCCCGCGCGGGGGGCGAGGCCGATTGCCGCGAAAAACAACGCGAGAAGAACCGGTGGAATGACGCGCAAGCCCCGTGGCCGGGGGCATGTAGCGAGTGCGTTCATGATTGACGTGCGCTCCGCCGCCGTGGAAGGTCTCCCCCGACTCGAGAACTGACGGCTGGAAGGTATCGAACGTCACCCCCGCAATCAAGCATTATTTTTAATAGTTGCCTCGCAGGCGGGCCGTCAAATTATCTGCCGGATCGGCTCCGCCCCTTCCACGCCCACCAGCCGTTGATCGAGCCCGCCGTAGAAATAGCTCAGCCGATTCGGATCGACGCCGAGCTGCTGGAGGATCGTCGCGTGGAGGTGTTTGACGTGGAAGCGGTCGGACACGGCGGCGGAGCCCAGTTCGTCGGTTTGGCCGACGCTGATGCCGCCTTTGATGCCGCCGCCGGCCATCCACATGGTGAAGCCGTAGGCGTTGTGGTCGCGGCCGGTTCCCTTTTCGTACTCCGCCGTGGGCTGGCGGCCGAATTCGCCGCCCCAGACTACGAGGGTTTCGTCTAGCAGGCCGCGTTGCTTGAGGTCTTTGAGAAGGCCGGCGATGGGCTTGTCCGTGCGGCCGGCGTGGAAATTGTGGTTGTGCTCCAGGTCTCCGTGCGCGTCCCAGTTGTCGTCGTTGTGCGCGCCGCCGGCGTAGAGCTGAATGAATCGCACGCCGCGTTCCACGAGTCGGCGGGCAAGCAGGCATCGACGGCCGAAGTCCTCGGTCTTCTTTTCATTGATGCCGTACATCTCGTGGGTTTTGGGGTTCTCGTTGTTCAGGTCCACCGCCTCGGGGGCGTACATCTGCATGCGGTAGGCCATCTCGTAGCTGGCGACCCGCGCGCCCAGCTCGGAGTAGCCGGGGCGGGCGGCTTCGTGCTCGGTGTTGATGTCGCGGAGGTTGTCGAGCAGGCGGCGCTGCATCGGCTGGGTCATGCCGTCGGGGCGGTCGAGGTCGAGAATCGGATCGCCCGCGGAGCGGAGGATCACGCCCTGGTAGCTGGCGGGCATGTACCCGCTCGACCAGTTTTTCGACCCGCTGATCGGCCCGCCGGTGGGGTCGAGCATGACGCAGAAGCCCGGCATGTTCTGGTTCGCGCTGCCCAGGCCGTAATTCACCCAGGAGCCCATGCACGGGCTGCCTGACAGAATCTTGCCCGTGTTCATCTGGAGCATCGCCGAGCCGTGGATGGGCGAATCCGCGGTCATCGAGTGGATGAACGCGATGTCGTCCACGCAGGTGGCGACGTTGGGGAACAGGTCGGAGACGAGCTTG
>JAQGHP010000614.1 GCA_028288775.1 Phycisphaerales bacterium
GACGAGGCGCTGGCCGTCCGCGGCAGGCTCAATGAGCTTTCGCCGCAGGACCTCGTTTCGCAGGTGGTGACGCTGGAGTTGATGTCGGAATTGCAGACGCCGCCCGCCGGGCTGGTTTCCCACGCCGAGTCCTTGCGGCAGGCCCACCTCGATGACCCGCGGTTCGAAGTATTGATGGCCTACGCGCACCTGCTGGCCAAGCAGGACGCCGAGGCGGTGAAGTGGATGCAGTCCGCCGCGGGGCGCAACCCGCCTGATGCGCAGTTCGTGTCGGAGCTTTCGCGACTTCTCACGGCAGAGGGGCTTTACTCCGAGGCCGGCACCCTCACGCGCCGCGCCGCGGACGCGCTGCCGGATGTCGCGGTGCAGCGCATGCTCGCGCAGCGCCTTCTGCAGGATCAGAAGCTCGACGAGTTGATCGAGCGGTGGAAGGCGATGGACCCGAAATCACCGGCGGCGGACGGCCGCGTGCTCGGCTACCGGGCGCTGGCCTTGTACGAGATGGGCAAGGCCGCCGAGGCCGGGCCGCTCGTCGAAGCGCTTTCCCACCGCACCGACGGCCCGGCGGTCGCGTGGTCGACGGCGCTCGCCGCCCGCTATGCCACGCCGAACCCGGTACCGACGGAATTGGTCTCCAAGCTGCGCGAAGCGCTGGCGCGCGATGCGGAGAACCCGGCATTGCGGCTGATGCTGGCTGAGGCATACGAAGCCACCGGCGAAACCGAGATCGCCCTGCAGCAGGCGCGCGAAGTCGCGCAGGCCACGCCCAGTTGGGCCGCGCCCTACGTCCAGATGTCGCGCGACTTGATCGCCACCGGCCGCCGGCAGGAGGCCGTCGCCGCCGCGCAGGAGGCGCTCAAGCGCGCGCCGGGCCACTACGACGCCGAGACGATGCTGGCCAAGGCGCTGTTCGCCTGGTTGTCCGACGCCGGCCCCGCGGCGGACTATTCCAAGCTGATCCCGATCCTCGAAGACATCCAAAAGACCTGGCAGGACCCCGACACGCTGCCGATCTACGTGACCGTGCTGGCGCGGACGGGCAAGCGCGATGATGCGGTCGGGCTGGTGAAAACCGCCCTCGCGGCCAACCCGCCCTTCCCGTCGCAGGTGCTCCTGCGCCTGGCCAACGTGAGCGACGCGGAGAAGCTGGACCTGGGCCAGGCCGTCCGCGACCAGCTCCAGAAATCGCAGGGCCTGACGCCCGAGGTGGCGCTCTCGCAGGCCGGCGCGCTCCTGGACGCCAAGCGCCCGCAGGACGGACTGAAGCTGCTGCTCGACGCGCAAAAGGGCCACGAGACGGAGCTCCCCTGGCGGCTGGCGGTCGCGCAGTACCGCGAGCTCACGCAGGGCGCAGAGGCGCTTGGGGATTGGGTTGCGCTCGGCGATCAGTTCCCCGCTGACCTGCCCGTGCAGGAACAGATCCTCCGCGCCCGCTCGCGCACTCAGGACCGCGCATTCTGGCTCCGCACGATCGACCGCGTGAAAGGCCTCACCGGTGAGCAGGGAATGCTCTGGAAAATCGAACGCAGCCGCTGGCTGCTCAGCGGGGACCTCAGCGAAAAGGACAAGGCCGACGCGGTGAATTTGCTGACGGACGTGACCCACTCCGCGCCCGGCCTTGCCGAGCCGCACCGCCTGTTAGCCGTGGCGCTGGAGAAGGTGAACAACAACGCCAGCGCGATCCGAGAACTGACTGCGGCCGCTGACCTGACACCGGATGATCCGGGCACCACGCAGGATCTCGTGCGCCTGCTGCTGGCCGGCAACAAGACCTCCGACGCGATCGCCTACCTCGACCGCCTGGCCCGCAGCCCCAAACTCCGGCCCGAGGCCCGGCTGTGGCTCGCCCGCACCTACGCCGAGCAGGGCTTCAACGAAAAAGCCATCGCGATCCTGGGCGAAGACAAAAACGCGCCCGGCGGCTCAACCCCGCAGCGCGACGCCGCTCTCGCCGGGCTTTATCGCCGCACCGGACGCCTCGATGAAGCCGCATCTCTCTACAAGGGCCTGCTGGACAAATCGATTCCCGACGCCGCAGTGTGGGGCGACGCCGCCGACTTCTTCGCCTCGCAAAAAGACATGCCCGCGGCTGAGCAGTTTCTCGCCAAGCTGAAGGACGTACCCCTCACCCCCGGCGGCGCTGAGCTGATCCGCGCGCAGTTCGCCGAACGCTGGACGGGGGACGACGAAGCGCTTAAGCAATACGACGCCGCGACGAAGGCGGCGCCGGCCTCCGAAAATACCTGGGGCTCGCTCGCGGGCTTTCACCTCCGCCGACTCCAGTTTCCGCAAGCCTCGGCCGCCGCTGACGAGGGGCTGAAGGCGATTGCGGCCAGCGCCCGCCTCAAGGCGCTGAAGGAAGACGCCGCACAACTCGCCGCCCTCGGCGAGCGGCGCGATCTTCAGCCGTTGGCCGATGCCCTGTCGCGCGATCCGCTGGACGCCGGTGCGGTGGAAATGCTCCGGGCATTGTCCGCCGCCCGGGCCGCGAATCTTCCGCCCGAGGAGACGACTGAAAAGCTGCGTGAGGTGGCCGACAAATATCCCGCGTTCCTCCCGCTGCAAACGCAGGTGGTGCGGAATTACATCCTCGCTGGCCAGTACGACAAGGCCGCCGATGTCGCCCATCGGGCGGCGCAGTCGTGCCCGAACGACCCCGAGCCCCAGCGCCTGTTGGCGGGCATCTACGCCGACAATGGCGAATGGTCCAAGGCCGCGGAGGCGGCGCATCTCTGGCGGCAGCGTTCCCCCGATCAGCCGATGGCGGCGGATCTCATGCTCGCGCAAATTTACCTCCGCCAGCCCCACAAGGACGGCCCCGCCGCCGTCGGTTTGCTCGAGCCGTACGCGAAGGCGCCCGTGCCGCCGGAAAAGAAGGAACTCGCCGTCCGCCTGTATGCCCGCGCGCTGCTGCAATCGGGGCGGGAAGCGGATGCGGCCGAGTTGCTCAAGCCGCTGCTCGCCGGGTCCGCGACCTGGCGCGTGGCGTGGCTGGAGATGACCGATGCCGGCCACACCGATGCGCAGGGCGCATCGGCCTGGATCGCGCAGGTCGCCCCGCTCATGTCGAAGGACTCCGTCGAAGAGCAATACGCGCTGGCCAAGGCCTGGTACACCGCCGGGACGCAGTACGATTCCCCCAAGGCGTTGGACGCGGCGCGGGACGTGGTGAAACCCCTGATCGCGCAGCCTGACGCCAAGCCGCAGGTCTGGCTGCTGGCGGCGGTGACCGCGCAAGGGCAGGGCGACTACGCCTCGGCCGAGGAGGCTTTCCGGCACGTCGTGCGGGCCAATCCCAAATCGCCCGATGCGAAAAATGATCTGGCTTACGCTCTCTGGCTCCGCGGCCGCCCCGAAGATTTGGTCGAGGCGCGGAAGCTGGCCGAAGCCGCCGTCGCCGCCCAACCCGCGACCGCAAGTTTTTACGACACCCTCGCGCGCGTGCAGGCCAAGGCGGGCGATCGCAAGTCAGCGATCGCCACGTTCCGTACCGCGTTGGAAAAGGATCCGAACAGCCTGGAGGCGATGATCGGCATAGCCGACCTCCTCACCCAGGAACCGGGCAAGCGCGACGAGGCCAAGGATCTCGTTGCCCAAATCAAGCGGCTCATGGAAGCGAGTCCCCCCCTTCCCACCGTACTTCGCCAGCAATACCAGGCCGTCCGCGACGCGGTCGCCGGTTCGTTCTAGCCCGAATCGTTCAAAGCTCTCCACGGAGACGCGGAGGCCTATCTGACCTGCGGTGCCGCTTGCTCGCACATGGATTTTGAGTTTGCAGAGAGGGAGTTGAACCGCCAAGTCGCCAAGACGCCAAGGGAGAGAAGGGGATTTCCCTTTATGGATGAAACGCGTTCCAAAAGGGACGGCCAAAGTCCCATCTACCCGAATCCCTCTCCTCCTTGGCGTCTTGGCGACTTGGCGGTTCAATTCTTCCCAACTGCTCCAATGGGCTCATCCTTCGGACACGCCCCCATGTCTCCATTGTGAGTCTTAAATTATTTGCGGACAGGACGCGCTGCGCCGGCGTGCATTCGTCCCGTAGCCGCGTCAAGTCAGCGCGGCCGTTCTGTCCGATTGGCCGGTTTAGTGCCTGCGGACCCTGCCCCATCTCCTCAATACGGCCATTCTGCTCGGCCTGCCACATGTAGGCACGTAATTTGCTGAATTCCCGCCGGATCAGCCGTGCATGGTTGGTTTTTATTGGTCGCAGGGTCGTTTTGGTCTTCAGGCACAACACATTAAGTGTAGTTAATTTAATAATTTGCACTGAAATGTTTGATCGCGGCATGAGGATAACATAAGGCACGTGGGGAGTCGTAAACTGCCCAATCTTGTGACACTTTTTCCGACGTCCCATAGTGCGCGGCATATAAATTCTGGAAACCTGAAAAAAAACTTGTGTTCACGCGAAGTTCGACTAGGATAGTGCAACTTCAACTGGCTCACCGCGCCAGTCTGCAAGTGGGTGAACGAGTTCGGGTAGGTCGCGAGGCGACGCCTGGCTCGGCGGTGCCGTGACTCGAGCCGCTGGTGTTTTCAGCGGCACGCCATCCGGTTAGTTGGCCGTCTGCTCATGTTTGCGAATGTCATTCGTCCCCTCCGGGGGAAGGGATGGCGTGCGGACCAAGGCAGGCTTGAGTCTTTGCGTCGGGACGGGTCGTCCGGTTGTTGGGGATGGCCTTAAGGAGGTCGTTGTTCCATGGGTGTCACACACACTCATTCATTTTCATTGGCTCGCCCGTTCAAACGGCGGGCGTCGTTCCGCCTTGTCAGGCGTGGCCTGACGGCAATCGCACTCTCTACCGCTTGCGGCTTTGGTGTTTCCACCGCCCAGGCCGGGGCGAGTCATCGTCGTACCCCGCCGACCGAAAAGAGCGAACTTCACATTTTCGATCACATTTTCGGCGGGCATTTCACGCAGGATGGACTCAATTTCTCAAGCAGCAACGGCATCACCGCCACTCGCGTCGATGCCGGTGCCGCTTCCCCCTGGTCCGGCCAGATCGTGTCGGCACAAACCGAAGCCGTGTTTGGTAAGCGTGGTTACGGCGTCGGATACGTGGACGCCACCGGTGCTACCACGCCTCTATTCGGCGTTTCGGGACACGGATACAAGGTCGGCGGCAGCTCGGGATCAGCTTCGCCCGCGGGCGACTTTAGCCTGATCCGCACGGGCGGCAAACAGACCCTTTCTTCCGACGCCACCGCCAACGCCGACGGCCGCGAGCACCTCATTACTTACGCCATCACCGGGCAAAAATCCGACGGCAGCGGCCCGGTGAAGACCTGGCTGATGTTCTGGGAAGACAAGCCCGCGCACGCCGGCTGGGATTACAATGATCTGGTAGTCGAGATGAAAACGCGCGGCATCTCCGCCGCCGCGGTAGCCCCCGCCCCGGCCGCGATCCGCTCGCAGCCCCTACTGATCCCGCTGCCTTCTGCCGCGTCGAGCGGATTGGCAGGACTTCTTGCACTGGCCGTTGCGGGCAAGGTCCACCGCCTCCGCCAGAGGGGCTTGGGACAGTAAGTTGCCCAATTGGCCACAAACCGACCGGATACATTTGAGCTGATGTCTTCAAACAAGAGGCCCTCGAACGCTGGTCGTTCGAGGGCCTCTTGTTTGTTTTGCACGCTGATATGGGGGCTGCACCAATAGACGCGGTGTGCCATCAGTCCGGACCTTGCGGCATCCACGGTGAACTTACGCCGAGCGTTCCCCTTCGGACGACGAGCCGCCCGACTGGTCGGCCGCGTCGGAGGTGTCCGAGCGGGCGCTGCGCGTGCCGGGCGTGGATTCCTCACCGCCCTCTTCGGGCGAGCCCTTCGTGGCCCGGCGGCCCGCGGAACTCTTTCCCCCCAGGCGGCCGATCCGCGACATGTGGGCGCGGTCGGAACTCACGCGCTCCCCGCCCTTGCGGCCCGCGGCGCGGGCCTCGTCGGCGGTAAACTCGTGGGCAGTCCCCTTCTCATGGGCGGCTTTCCCCCCTTTGCGGGCGATTTCCCGCTGCTTCTCGCGATCCATCGACGCGAAACCTCGGTTACGAGTACCGGATTGCATCCCTACTCCTTTGCTGCTGCACGCTAAACTTCCAGGCGCTGCCGAGCCTTCCCCACGCGGCGGCCTTCGACCCAATCCCGCCCGACGCACGGCTCCGTATTGTGCCGACGCCAGAACGGTACAACGATCGGGTCTGTGGCGATTGTGAGGGGAGCACCGGGGCACAGCATCTAGGGCATGCTCGCTTGGCGCCCCGCCCCCTTCTCATCGTTCAGCCCCGTACTGTGCCAGCACAGCAACACTGATACCACCGGTGGGGTCGCCCCTCACGTCCCGTAAACATTGGCAGGCTGGGCAATCCGGATTACGCTTCAGAGCCCCCGTAGACTTGCGCCGATCATCTTTTATAAGTGCGGTTCCGCTCGCTTACGAAGAACGAAGCGGGCGATAATGATTTTCGGTACGTCACCCGACAATGGCCCCGCCGGCGCATCGCCCGGCCATTCGGTCGCCCCATGGTCCCGTCCGAGCGGCGTTGCGACAGACTGTTGCACGCGGAGATGGCGACAAACCGGGCGGGCGGAGGTACGGTTATAAAAGCCCAAAGGTCTTGGCATCGACATGCCCAGGCCTTAGAGTTAGCGTACAATTCTGCTGTAGTTATCGCAGAGCGGCGTGATGTCCGCCGCACAAGCGCCGAGGCTTGGCGCCTCGCCGCGACTGAGGGAGCTGAATTCGATGCACCGCTTTGATTTTCTAAGCCGCGCTAACGCGGAATACGTAGACCACCTTTACGAACTCTACCTTCGCGACCCCCGATCATTGGACGAGACGTGGCAGGCCTACTTCGCCGGCTTCGAAGACGCCGGGTCACGCAACGCAGGGGCCGGTCCGTTCACTACTGCGCCCATTACCATTGGCGTTCACAATCTGGTCCACTCCTATCGCGAGCTGGGCCATTTTGTTGCCAACCTGGACCCGCTCGGTCACGATCGCCCCAGCCACCCGCTCCTCGACCTGCGCCAATTCGGAATGAGTGAAGCCGACCTCGACCTTGCCGTCGGGAAAGCCGACTTCAACGGGCAGACCGATGGCACACTCCGCGACCTGCTCGCCAAGCTCCAGGCGACGTACTGTAGAACCATCGGCGTGGAATACATGACCATCGCCGACAAGGCCCAGCGTGAATGGCTGGCCCAGCGAATGGAGCCG
Organism: Phycisphaerales bacterium; assembly: GCA_028288775.1. Lineage (GTDB taxonomy): Bacteria > Planctomycetota > Phycisphaerae > Tepidisphaerales > Tepidisphaeraceae > RYN-428. Next base: position 7,211 of record JAQGHP010000614.1, read on the forward strand.
ATCCTCAACAAGCCCGCGTTGTCCACGGAGGAGAGCCGGGCGCTTCTGTTTCAGCTCATCGCCGCCGAAGAGTTCGAGCACTTCCTTATTCGCGTTTGGGGTAATAAGAAGACGTTTTCATTGGAAGGTGCCGAGTCCATCATCCCGCTGCTCAATTCGGTGGTGGACGACGGTGCGGGAATGGGCATCGAAGAAATCTGCATGGGCATGGCTCACCGCGGCCGGCTGAGCGTGCTGGCCCACGTACTGAACAAGCCGTATGAAGTGATCTTCAGCGAGTTCGAAGAGTCGATCCTCCCCGACCCCAACACGGGCGGCGGGGATGGGGACGTTAAGTACCACCTTGGCTACGCCAATGACCGCCCGGCCAAGAAACGCTCGATCCACATCAGCCTCAGCCCCAACCCCAGCCACCTCGAGCTCGTCAACCCGGTCGTCGAGGGCATCGTCCGGGCCAAGCAGAACTACCGCAACGACAAGGAACAAAATCGGATCGTCCCGCTGCTTGTCCATGGCGACGCCGCGTTCACCGGCCAGGGGATCGTCTTCGAGACGCTCAACCTCTCCGAGCTTCGCGGCTGGCGCACGGGCGGCACGATCCACCTCATCATCAACAACCAGATCGGCTTCACGACTTCGCCCGAGCAAGGCCGCTTTACCCCCTACCCAACGGACGTGGCGAAGATGATCCAGGCGCCGATCTTCCACGTGAACGGCGACGACCCCGAAGCCTGCGTCCACGCGGCTCGGCTGGCCACCGCCTTCCGCGAGCAGTTCAAGTGCGACGTCATGCTTGACGTCTGGTGTTACCGCCGTCGAGGGCACAATGAGCAGGACATCGCGCCGTTCACCCAGCCGGTGATGTACGCCCAGATCGAAAAGCATCCCACGACTACCGACATCTACGCCCGTAAACTGGTCGCGGAGGGAAAGATCACCCAGGCCGGCGTCGATGAAATGCGGAAGGTCGCCCGCGAGCGCATGGCCAAGGCGCGCGAGTTGGCCAGGGAACACCGCCCGCGCCAGCGCACGGCGGCGCTGAACCCGCTTTGGAAGGACTTCCTCGTCACCCCCGCCGAGTGGAACCCGAAGACGGCCATTCCGCGGAATGTTTTGAACGAGGTCGCCGAAGGTGCGACGCGGGTCCCGCCCGATTTCACTCCCCATCCCAAGCTCGCGAAGATCCTGACCGAACGCCAGGCTGCCGTAAAGACCGGCCGCGGGATCGACTGGGGTAACGGAGAAATGCTCGCGCTCGGAAGCCTTCTCCTTGAAGGGACACCGGTCCGTCTGGTCGGGCAGGACGTGCAGCGCGGCACCTTCAGCCACCGCCATGCGGTCTTGAATGACTTCAACACCGGCAGGCAATACGTCCCCCTCGCCAACCTGAAAAAGGACCAGCCGCCGATCGCCATCCTCAACTCGATGCTATCGGAGGAGGCGGTGCTCGGCTTCGAGTACGGCTTCAGCTCCGCCGACCCACGCAATCTCGTGATGTGGGAGGCGCAGTTCGGGGATTTCGTGAATGGCGCGCAGGCAATCATCGATCAGTTCATCGCCGCCGCCGAAAGCAAATGGCGGCTGATGAATGGGCTGGTGATGCTGCTGCCGCACGGCTACGACGGGCAGGGTCCCGAACACTCGTACGCCTATCTCGACCGCTTCCTGGCCCTGTGCGCCGCGGACAACATGCAGGTATGCCAGCCGAGCACGCCCGCGCAGTATTTCCATCTTCTCCGCCGACAGATCCGCCGCACCTTCCGCAAACCGCTGATCCTGATGATGCCCAAGTCCCTGCTTCGGCTGCCGGACTCTTACTCGCGGATCGAAGATTTCACGGACAATTCACTTAACCTTGTGCTCGACGACCCAACCATTCCCGACCGCGACAGCGTGAAGCGCATCCTGTTCTGTAGCGGCAAGGTGTTCTATACGCTGCAAGCCGCCCGCGAAAAAGACAACGTGAAGGGCGTCGCGATCGTGCGCGTGGAGCAGCTCTACCCGTTCCCGAAGAAGGAAATCCAGGGGATCCTCGCCCGCTATCGGCAGGCGCGGGAGATCGCCTGGGTGCAGGACGAGCCGCGGAACCGCGGCGCGTGGCATTTCATGGAAGATCACCTCCGCGGGCTGCTCCCGGACCCGGCGGTGCTCACCTACTTCGGCCGCGACGCCGCCGCCAGCCCCGCGACGGGGCTGTGGCGCACCCACGACAGCGAGGAAAAACTCCTCGTCGGCCACGCCCTGGAGCTCCCCCATAAGGAGACCCGCGAGGCCATCGACGCACAGAGCAAAATCGTAATAGAGAAGAGCGCGCCTGAGAAGATCGCGGAGAAGAACGGGCAGGAGATCAAGCTCGCACCCAAGGAGGTCAAGGAGCCCGCCGAAAAAGCCGGTGCCGTCGCCGTCCAGGGGCAAAATCGCGCCAAGGACTAGAAATTAGAAAAGCTTTCGGAACACCCGCCCCATTCTCGCGACGGAACAACCATGGCAACGAACGTACCCATTCCCAATCTCGGCGATTCCATCAGTCAGGCAACCCTGCTCCGCTGGCTCAAGAACGACGGCGAATACGTGAAGGCCGATGAGCCGATCATGGAGCTCGAAACCGACAAGGCGAACGCGGATGTTCCCGCGCCCACGTCGGGCACGTTGAAGCAAAACAAGAAGCCCGGCGACGTGGTGAAAGTCGGAGAAGTCGTCGGCCAGATCGATGAATCCGCCAAGCCGTCGGAAAAGCCTGCCGTCGCTCCCAAGGGGGAATCGAATTCCAAGCCGTCGGTTCCGGTAACGCCGGTAAGGTCGGTCCCCACCGCCGCCCAGGGGCAGACTTCGCCCGCCCCCGCGCCGACTCCCGCGCCGGTGGCCGCAGTGTCCGGCGACTTCGAGGACGTCAATCCGTCCGTTCGCCCGCTACTCGTCGAGCACAACCTCGATCCGAAAAAGATCCCCGGCACCGGCCCCCACGGCCGCCTGCTCAAGGAAGACGTTCTCAATTACCTCGACCGCGGCAGCCAGGGCAATGGCAAGCCCGCCGACGCCGCGCCCGTAATCGCCATGCCCCCAGCGCCGGCGCCCGCGCCGCCCCCCGCGCCCCAGCCGGTAGCCCAATCGCAGCCGCCAGTCGCCCGGCAGCCCGTCGCCCCGCCCACGGCGGCGCGCGATTCCAAGCCGGTCTCCGACACACCGGTCGAATACGGCCCCACCGGTGAAGCCCGCGTCCCCATGAGCAAGATCCGCATTCGGATCGCTAAGAACCTCGTGCAGGCCCAGCAGACCGCCGCGATTCTCACCACCTTCAACGAGGTGGACCTGTCGGCCATCATGGACCTGCGCAGCAAGTACAAGGAAAAGTTCGAGAAGACGTACAACATCGGCCTGGGCTTCATGAGCTTCTTCGCCCGCGCCGCCGTGCTGGCCCTCCGCGAGTTCCCCCGCGTCAACGCCTTCCTCGATGGCGAAGAGGTCGTCTACCACAACTACGTGAACCTCGGTATCGCAGTCAGCACGGAGCGCGGCCTGACCGTCCCCGTCCTCCGCAACGTCGAGCAGATGGGCTTCGCAAAAATAGAATCCGAGATCAAGCGCGTCGCCACGGCCGTCCGCGAGGGCAAGCTCGGCCTCCAGGAACTCAGCGGCGGCACCTTCACCATCACCAACGGCGGCGTCTTCGGCTCCCTGCTCTCCACCCCCATCCTCAACCCCCCGCAGAGCGCGATCCTGGGAATGCACGCCATCCAAAAGCGACCCGTCGCCATCAACGACAAGGTCGAGATCCGACCGATGATGTACCTCGCCCTCAGCTACGACCACCGCCTGGTGGACGGCCGCGAATCGGTGAGCTTCCTGGTACGATTGAAGGAATACCTGGAAGACCCGGCGCGATTGATGCTCGAAATTTGATGTTGGAGCAACGTAGAGCGAAATGAAAACAATCCGAAC
>JAQGHP010000616.1 GCA_028288775.1 Phycisphaerales bacterium
CGTAGCCGCCTGAGGGCGCGAGCAGGGTAGCGGGGTGATTTCGCTATTGCAAGTTGTTGATCGTTGCGCGCCCGCGATCAACCGGCCATCCCCTGAAAGAGCGCGTACAGGGTCGTTCTGGGGCGGTAATTGCCGTCAATGCCCTGGAAGCGGATGTGGCCTTGCGGACTTATGAGAAAGGCCCCGGGTGCGGGAGAAACGAACCAAAGGAAGCCGGCACAAATACGAGCAACGCCCCATCGACTGACGGGGCAGTTTCACCCGAATCAGACCCGCTGCTGCCAGCCCTCGCGGGTGACGGCGTCCATGACGCGTTGCACCGACGCGTCCACCTGCTCGCCGGTCAGCGTTTCCGTGGGGGAGCGGAAGACGAGGGTGACGGTCACGCTCTTGCTCCCCTTTTCCAGCGGTTTGCCTCGGTAGGTGGTGACGTACTGGAGGTCTTCCATGTCCCGCGGCTGCACGCCGCGGATCAGCGATTCGATCTTTTCATAGCGCGTCGGTTCGGGGACGACCAATGACAAATCCCGGCGCACCGCCGGGAACTTGGGCAGCGGGCGGAGCTGCGGAACGTGCTGCATCCCCGCCAGCAGCGGCTCAAGATCCAACTCCGCGGCCGCGGGGATTTCCCGCAGCGACAGCTTTCCCGCTACGATGCGGTCGATCCTGCCGAGGTGTCCGATGGGAACTCCGCCCCACTCGATTCTGCCGCTGGCGGCGGCGGCGAAGCCGGCGCGGGAATCGGGGACGACCGCGACCGCCCGGCCGGCGTCGAGCCGGCGGAGCAGGGATTCGACCGCGCCGCGCACCTCGCGGAGATCATTCCCGCCCACGATGGCGAGTCGGCGGCGCTCGACGGGGTTGCCCGCCGCGTCGCGCCAGAAGGTCGAGCCGATTTCGAACAGGCGGGGCTCGATGCCCGCGGCCGTTTCATTGTGGCGGACCGATTCCAGCAGGCCGGGAAGAATACTGGGCCGGAGGTGGGCGTCGGCCTTGCGCACCGTATGCTGGGCCCGAAGGAGCGGCGCGGCCGCGTGAGCGCCGGCGGGAGTGAAATCATGTGCGAGCAGGTCGCTGGCGAAGGTGAAGGTGATGGCTTCGAAAAACCCCCCGCCGATGAGCGTCTGGCGGACAGTCTCCATCGCGTCCGCGGCGGGGTTGGGCGGGGTCACGCGAATCGATATCGCATCCCGCACCGGAACCTTGTCGTACCCGACCACCCGCGCCACTTCCTCCACCAAATCCACCTCGATGTTCAAATCGAGGCGGTAGCTGGGAATCGTACATTCGACATGGTCGTTGCGCAAGACGGGCTGGAGGCGCAGCCGGTTAAGGGCATCGACCACCACGTCCGGCGGGAACTCCACGCCCAGGATTTGTTTCAGCCGGGTGAGGCGGAGGGCAAGAACCTTGGGCCGATGGCCGGTCGCGCCGGCTTCGACGAAGCCGCTCAAGAGCTCGCCGCCGGCCGTTTCCAAAATGAGCTGTGCGGCGCGGAGGGCCGCCCGCTCAGGAAGCAGCGGATCGATGCCGCGCTCGAAGCGGTAGGAGCTGTCACTGCGGAGATCGAGCGCGCGGGAGGTCTTGCGGACCGACAGCGAGTCGAACCGCGCCGACTCGATGAGCACATCCGTCGTCCCGGCGGAGACTTCGCTGTCGCGCCCGCCCATCACCCCAGCGATCGCCACTGGCCGGCCGGCGTCCGCTATCACGAGCATGTCATCCGCGAGCGTGCGCTCCTTGCCGTCGAGGCTGACGATCTTTTCCCCCGGCCTCGCCCGGCGGACGATGATCCGCCCGCCTTCGATCTTGCGGAAATCAAACGCGTGCAGCGGCTGGCCCATTTCGAACAGCACGTAGTTGGTAACGTCGACGATGTTGCTGATCGGCCGCACGCCGATTGCTTCCAGCCGCCGGGCCATCCAGGCCGGGCTCGGTCCGATTTTGACGCCGCGGATGACGCGGGCGGTGTAATGCGGGCACAGGTCCGACGCTTCGATGCCGACGGACACGGCCGAGGCCGTCGGCGGGCCGGACTCCTTGGCCTTGGGAGTCAAGTCGCGGAACTCGCGATTCAGCAGGGCGGAGAGTTCGCGAGCAACGCCCAGGTGCGAGAGGCAGTCGCCGCGGTTGCTGGTGACCTCGACGTCGATGACGGAGTCATCCCCATGGCGCTCGATGTTCTCGACCGGCAGGCCGCCCTGGGTGAGTGCCTCCGCGGCGGCCTCGGGTTCGAGGGTGCCTGGGAGAGAGTCGCGGAGCCATTCGAGGCTGGTTTTCATGGCGTTGGTAGTCCTTGGTCCTTCCGGGGGCTGGCACTGTAAGCGCAAGTGCCGAAGTGTCAACGCGCCGCTCTTGACGATCACATTGGGTTCCGGGTACAATTGCTGTTCTTTTCAGTGCCGCTTGGAGGGATCGGGGTCCACGCGGGGAAGCCTAAGTCCCAAGAGGAACGAGGGTCTATCGTGGCGAAGACATCAGCAAAGAAGTCCCCGGGGGGTAAGCCGGGCCGCATGGGCGCTAAATCGGTAAAAGGCGCCTCACAGGTAAAAAAGGCACCTACCGTGAAAAAAGCGGCCGCCAAGGCCGTAAAATTGGTGAAGAAGGCTGAAGTAAAAGCCAGCGCCAAGAGCGCGAAGAAGCCGACACCTCCTGCGGCCGCCAAGCCCGCTGTGTCGAAGCCCGCACCCGCAACGCCCTCGTCCTCCAAGCCCGCCGCGAAGCCGGCAGCGCCCGCAAAACCGGCAGCAGTTGCCCGGCCTGCCGAAGCGCCCGCCAAGCCGGCAACGAATGCGGTGCGGCATGCCTCGCGTGACGAAAGCCGCCGCAACAACGGCACCCCGCCGCCCCCAATTCCCGAGGCCGTGCCCACCGACGGCAAGCCCCGGAAAAATCAGGCCGGGTTCACCTCCCGCGAACTCGAGCATTTCCGCGATCTTCTGCTGGCCAAGCGCCGCGAGCTGATCGGCGACATGAGCGCCATGGAGCGCGAGGCCCTCCGCAGCAGCGGCAACTCCAACCTCTCCAACCTCCCCATCCACATGGCCGACATGGGGACCGACAACTACGAGCAGGAATTCACCCTGGGCCTGGTGCAAAAAGACCGCGACCTGCTCCGCGAGATCAACGCCGCTCTGGCCAAAATCCAAAACGGCACCTACGGCATCTGCGAAGGCACGGGCAAGCCGATCAACAAGGAATGCCTGGAATACCAGCCCTGGGCCCGCTACTCGATCGAGTACGCCCGGATGCTCGAGCGTCGCGCCGGAAGGTAAACCGCCCCCCCTACAATCGGTCGCCATGCTCCGTAGCGCCCTCGCCAACTTTTTTTCGCCCGCCGCCCTCTCCTGCTTTCTGCTTACGGCCTTGCTCGGCGTCGGGCTCGACCAGTGGACGAAGGTCGAGTCCTTCTCCCGCCTCAAGACGGGCGAGTGGATCGACTCGCACGGGATGGTCCAAGTCTCCTCCGACACCTACCAATTCATCCCCGGCTGGCTCCACTTCCACGTAACCGCCAACCACGGCGCGGTCTTCGGCGTCGGGCAGGGCCAGCGGCTGCTGTTCGTCGCCGTCTCCCTGGCGGCGGTGCTCTTCATCTTCTACCTGTTTTCCGTCAGCGGCCGCCAACGCTTCTACCAGATCGTCCTGGGCATGCTCCTAGCCGGCGTCCTGGGAAACCTCTACGACCGCGCCAAATTCAGCTACGTCCGCGACATGATCTACGCCCTGCCGGGCAAGTACATTTTCGGCCGCGAGGCATTCCCCTGGATCTTCAACATCGCCGACACGCTGCTCTGCACGGGCGTCGCGTTGATGATCTTGCACAGCTTCTTCCACTCCCCCGGCAATGCCGAAAAACCCGCCACCGCGAAACCCGGCCGAGCTTGAGGCTCGCCGGGCAGTCGTGGGAGCGGTCCACAACCCAAGTGGCACAGCCGCGGGCGGCTGTGTCTTCATCTTCCGCCCTCGGCGGAATCACAGCCCGTGTGGCACAGCCGCCCTCGGCTGTGTCATTGCTTTCCGCCTACGGCGGAATCACAGCCGGGGCGGCTGTGCCACATTTTGCTTTCTTCGACCGGAGTAACGGCCGAACGTCACGGAATACCGTGACCATGGGCGGGCCGCCCATGCCACGGCAGAAGCAGCGCGCACATGCCACGGGGGAGGCGGAGCCATGCTGGCCACAAGCTGACAAACCTTTCGCTCGGC